>WGAW01000103.1 GCA_015494675.1 Hydrogenimonas sp.
ATGCAGAGCTACGCCCTGAGTTACATCGGCATGGATATCATAAGAAAGCTCAGAGACAGGATGCTTTCACATATGATGAACCTCGATATGGATTTTCACTTCCGCTACCACAGCGGAGAACTCATAAGCCGTATAAGCAACGATATATTGCGCATACAGAATGCGATATCTTCGGAGATGGCCACATTTTTAAGAGAGATTCTCACCGTCATCGCGCTACTTGGAGTCGTGATCTACCAGAGTCCTAAACTTGCACTCTTCTCTCTTATCATCATCCCTCTCGCCGTCTACCCGGTGGAGGTGATTTCAAGAAAGATCAAAAAGCTCTCCCATACCGCACAGGAGCAAAACTCCGACCTCATCGCAAGCCTTTCGGAGATTTTCGCGAACTATGAGATGATAAAGTCGTACAATGCCCAACCCTACGAGCTCGAACGCTTCAAAGAGCGCAACAGGCGATTTTTTGAGACGAATATAAAAACGGTAAAGGTGCAGCAGATGCTCGTGCCGATACTCGAACTCGTCGCGGCTGTCGCCATAACCGCCGTCATCGTCATCGGGGGGCGTGAGGTTCTCGTGCACAAGAGCATGACGACCGGTGAATTCTTCTCTTTCCTGACCGCTCTTTCACTTCTTATAGACCCCCTGCGCAGAATCTCGGGTGCCTACAACCGCTTTCAGGACGCCATAGCGGCAAACGAAAGGATAGAGCAGATATTCAACCACAAACCGATGATTGTCGGCGGCACAAGGAGGCTGGAAAAGGTTGAGACCATATCTTTCGAAAACGTCACTCTCCGTTACGGCGACACGATAGCGCTCGAAAACATCACTTTCACCGCCCGAAAGGGAGAAGTCATAGGACTGGTAGGCGACAGCGGCGGCGGCAAGAGCTCGATGGTGAACCTGATTCTGCGTTTTTACGACCCTGCCGAAGGTGTGGTGCGCATAAACGGTATCGACAGCCGCGAACTCGATGTCACATCACTGAGAAACAGGATCGCGATAGTGACGCAAAGAATCTACATCAGTAACGACACGATAGCGGCCAACATCGCCTACGCGGTCACCGAGCCGGACAGGCAGAAGGTCGTAGAGGCTCTCAAAAAGGCGAATTTGTGGGAGTTCGTGCAGACGCTTCCCGACGGCATAGACACGGTGCTCAGCGAAGGGGGTACGAACCTCTCGGGAGGACAGCGCCAGCGCATCGCTATAGCGCGCGCACTCTACAAAGAGCCCGATATCCTGATACTCGACGAAGCGACAAGCGCACTCGACAACAAGAGCGAAGCTGCCATTATAGAGACGATATACAGATTCAAAGATGAGCTGATCGTATTCATGATCGCACACCGCCTCTCCACGATAGAGCGGGCCGATACGATTCTGGTCTTTGAACATGGAAAGATCGTCTGCAAAGGAAGCAGAGAGCTGCTTGCAAAAGAGTGCGAAACGTTCAAAAAACTCTACCACATGGGACGGCAATGAGCAAAGAGCCGGTAAAATACGACACTCTGTGGCAAAAGATCAAGGCGTGGTTTACCGCCATGATCACCGAACACAACTTCACCAACATATTCAGGCTGAACCTTCACAAAGTGAGCGACAGGATGTACCGCTCGAGCCAGCCGACACCGTGGCAGCTCAAAAAGATCGTGAAGCAGAAGGGGATAAAGACGGTCATCAACCTTCGCGGTACACAACCTCACAGCCCGGTCTATATGCTCGAAAAGAGAGCATGTGAAGAGGCGGGCGTGAAGATGATAGATGTAGAGATATACTCGCGCGACCTTCCCGACAGAAACCGCCTCGAGAGCATGGCGAAAGCGTTCGACGAGGCGGAATACCCGGTACTCATGCATTGCAAGGCCGGGGCCGACCGCACCGGACTCGCCGCCACTCTATACCTACACTGGAAAGAGAACGTTCCGCTAAATGAGTGTGACCAGCTCAAGTTCATCCCCTACGGCCACATCAGAAGCTCCGACGCAGGGATAATCGACTTCTATTTCGATGAGTTTCTAAAATACAAAGAGGAGCACCCCGACGC
>WGAW01000104.1 GCA_015494675.1 Hydrogenimonas sp.
CTTCTGAGCGCCCTGGTTCTGCCCAACCTCATAGGCAAAGCAGAAAGCGCGAAGCGGAAACTGGTCTGCATTCAGATGAAGAATATCGAAGAGGCTCTGAAGTCTTTCAAGTTCGACAACGGCATGTACCCTACAACCGAAGAGGGTCTCGAGGCGCTGCTGAAAAACCCGGACCCGGAGAAGTATACGAACTACTCACCCACCGGATATTTCGAGAGCAAGCACCTCCCCAAAGATCCGTGGAAACATAGATATATCTACATCAACAACGGCGGAGAGATCGACATCATCAGCCTCGGCGCGGACGGCAAAGAGGGGGGTGACGGCGAAGCCAAAGATATCACACTCAAGGAATGCGAAAGGCAGTAGAGGTTGAAAAAGCGGGCAAAAGAGGCATTCACGCTAATAGAGCTGCTCATCGTACTACTTTTGATGGGCATAGTCTACGCGCTCGCTTTCAGCTACATGATGCCGAAGAGCGAAAAAGAGGCCGATTCTGAGCTGACACTCGAGACGATCGGCAAATTTTTCCGCTCGCAGGAGCTATACGGCAAGGCCGCAATGACACTCTACTGCAAAGAGAGCGGCGTCTGCACACTTGTCGGCGGCGGCAAAGAGCCGGTAACCGGCATTACTCTGCGCGGTATAGGTAGAGCCTACATTGTAAACCCGGACGAGACCTTTCAATCTATCGATTACCCTCATATCAAAATAGGAGCGGACGAGTTTAGGCCGCTACTCACCGTGCACTGCAGAGAAGACGGCCTGTTCGATCCGCAGGTTGCCAGAAGAGGCGACATCTGGTACTACCTGCACCCTTTCGGAAAGGTCTACAGATTCAGCGATCCGGTCTCGATGGTATCCTTCATGCGTAAAAGCGACTATCTTCCCGACAGGGCCGGTTATGCGCAGTAGGGGCTTTACGCTTCTGGAAGTGCTTCTTAGCATCTTCATCCTCTTTACCATGGGGCTTGCACTGCTCAAATTCGACGGCTGGATCAAAGAGGAGATAGGCAGGTACAAAGAGAAATCTCTGCTGCTCTACACATCTACACCGAATCTCTTCGAGAGCAGGCGAAGCGGCCTGAAAAAAGAGTCCCTCTACGACATGATGAAGTTTCCGAGACTCAGGGACGACGAAGTCTTCTGGCTCAAAAGGAGTTCTGCAAATATAGAGGTGGGCAAGGGCCGGAAGAGAACCATCTTCCAAAGCGGCGAAATGGACCTTACATATATGCTATACCCCGTAATCGTCAAGCGCGGTGATGTACGTGTGGGATTTGTGAGGATAGTACCTTGAAGCGCGCCTTCACCCTCGTCGAGATGCTCATATCCATCATGCTCACCGCGATCGTATTCACATACATCTACGCCGCACTGAACGATCTGAAAAAGAGCCAGACGCGCTATATGAAGTCAGCCGAAACCGTGACGTCAGCCCAGAAAATATTCTCGCTTCTTTCGAAAGATTTCACCCAGCTTAGAGGTGTCGCCGATATAGTTCACGAAGCCGGATACGATCGGGTATCGCTGACGACAGACAACACACTTTACGGGATCGCCCGCCCCTGGATACACTACTACATAAGCTCGAAATCGAGAGCCCTGATAAGGGTGGAGTCGACAGCCCCTATCGACTTTTTCACCGCAAACTACATAGGCGATGCCAACGGCACCTACTTCTTTGCCGACAAACTGGCCGAAGGGTGCGACTCTTTCAGGGCGGCACAGAGGGCGGATCGGGTAGAGATATTTCTAAAGTGTGAAAATATCGCACCCATAGCACTTACACTCTACAAAGGCGGCCTGTGAGACGCGGGGTAGTGCTATTTATAACGCTAGCCGTAATACTGATGCTCTCGACCGTAGTTATGCTCTTTTTGAAAGAGGGGGGCGAAATAAAGAGAAGTCTGCGCCGAAATATAGCCGATATTCAGATGAACCTGCTATTAAACGACATGAGCGGATTTCTCAAAAGGGAGAACTTTTCACAGGACGATATATTCTACGGCTCGGAAATTCCGGTCGCCCTCGACCTGGGTAAAGTAACGGGATCCATCTCCTTCACCTCCGCCCAAAACCGGATAAACATAAACCGCTTCATCGAATCGGTCCTGCACGACCAGCAGGCTCTCATAAGCTTTCTGGACTGGCTCGATACTCTTAAACTGAAAAATCAACCGCTGCTTATTTCGATTCTGCTCGACAGCTACGACAGAGACAGGTACGAGAGGATGAACGGAAGCGAAATCGTTCTCGAAAGGCCGTGGTTTCAAAACGGAACCATCGCAAACGAGCGGGCACTGACCGAAGTTTTGAACCGCTACTCCGAACTGAGCGGCGACAGGAACGTCTCGATAGAGCGCTGGCTGGATGTGTTCGGTTTCGACGGCGATACCATCGACCTCAACTACGCCGACAGGGACCAGTTGAAACTACTATACCCGGACCTTCCGCAGATAGCTTTGCAGACCATTGCAAAACATGCCGTGCGCTACCAAAGTGTCAACGATATCCCGATAGATCCGACTTCGAGATCGAAGCTGCTGCAGAGACGCTTTGGAATCCAGCCGGTACTAAAAAGCAGTGATATAACGGTGGATATAGCGTTCACTACCGTCCAGGAGTGCAGCGGCCGTATGGGATTTACGATGGGTATCAAAAAAAAGAGGATTACCGCACTGAAACTTTCGCCGGTAAGCTGCCCTTGAAAACTTCTCCCACGCACATTCTCCAGACTCCGATATGTAGTCGTTCGAGGCTCTTTTGGTATAATTGCGTTTAAAATTAGGGTCTTCATGAGAGTAGCTATAGTCCGACTTACCGCGATGGGGGATGTCATTCACACGATGGCCGCCCTGCAGTTTGTCAAAAGAGCGAGAGCGGATATAGAGATCACATGGTTCGTCGAAGAGAAGTTCGCCCAGATACCCGAGCATAACCCCCATATCGACAAAACAGTATCCGTAAATCTCCACCGTTTCAAAAAATCTTTTTCGTTCTCCGCACTCAAAGATGAAGCTAAAAAGGTAAAAGAGAGCGGCCCTTTCGATCTGGTCATAGACGCCCAGGGGCTCATAAAGTCGGCCGTTTTGGCGCGTATCGCCGGCAAGAACGTAGCCGGTCTCGACTACAGCTCCGCAAAAGAGGGGGCGGCCTCGTTTCTCTACAGCCGAAGATTCGCTATTGACTGTTCCGAGACGGCCCCGTTTCGATTCGCCTCCCTCATAGCGAAATCTCTGGATATGCGGATTTCCAAAGAGATGCTGCTCGAAAAGGAGCCCTACCTATACTTTCGTGAAGATAGTGAGTGTGAAGAGATCTCGACCTACTTCGACGGGAAGAAAAAGAGCATACTCATAGTAACCGCGGCAAGCAACGAGAGTAAAACCTACCCTCCAGAAAAGTTCGCGGAGCTTGCAGGTATGCTGGGTGAATTCAACCTTCTTCTGGCAGCCGGAAGCGAAGCGGAGAGAGAGTCGGCAAAGAGAATCGCAAAAGCGTCTAACGCCAGGCTACTTCCGGAAATGAGCCTGAACGCCCTAAAATACGCCGTATCGCGCTGCGATCTTCTAATAGGCGCAGATACGGGCCCAAGCCATATGGCCTGGGCCATGAACCGCCCTTCGGTGCTTCTTTTCGGCTCGACCCCCAAATCGATGATGATGGAGACCCCCAAAAACATAGCCGTAACATCCGGAGCGAAGGTGCATCCGTGCCGCTTCGACAAGAGCGACCGCTCTATCGCGAAAATCGAACCCGAACGCGTAGCCGAAGAGGCGAGAAAGCTGCTTGCATGAGAGACAGAATCTACCTTACCCTCTTCAATCTCTTCAGATGGGTGGTGATACACACGCCGCAAAAGATAAAATC
>WGAW01000105.1 GCA_015494675.1 Hydrogenimonas sp.
ATAGAGCCGCAGAGGGATAGCAGACTCTTTGTCGACAAATCGGCCAGATTCTTTGTCGAGGGGGAGCGTTCGCTCTTTCCTCTCCGTTTCGACCGGCGGAGCGACAGGATCGCGGTCGCTCACGATATGGCAGCCGTACCGGATAGAGAGGGGGTGCTCATCGACAGGATCGAGAGGTTCGAGAGTGCCGAAGCGTCGGCACTTTTTCTGCTGGAAAACGAAGATGTCGATATGCACCACTCCCGCACCGTCCGATTCTCGCAAGAGGTAGGTTCCGTGCTCTCGGTACTTCTCGAGCACGGTGTGCAGAACGAGAGTGCGATCGGCGTATATTTCGACGAGGAGCCGACATTCATCTATCACGACGGACGGAAGCAGATAACGGCCGTGCCGCCGATGGAGTTCGACTCCGCAAAGCTGAAAAGCGGCATAGAGGCACTTCGCGAAGGCTCCAAAAGACTCGTAAAAAATTTTACGGAGAGATTCCCCGAAATCTCCGAAACGCTCTTTGAATCTGCGGATATATTCGAGGCCGCCGCCATAATTGCGGGGCTTCCCGAGCCCGGATTCGAGAGCCTTTGTGAAGAGTCGCTCAAATTCGGAGGCAAAGGGGGGCTAAAGATCGATATGAGGCTGAAAAACAGCCGTTTCGACCCATACGCCTTTTTGGCCAGTCTCATGAGCTACAGGCTCGGCGGCGCAAACAGCGAACTGCTCGCCTACTCGATCTTCGAATCTTTCGGCGACTATATAAGTGAAACCCTCGCAGAGCTGAAGAGCCGTTCAAAAGCGAAACATACGGTGCTGTGCGGGAAGGCCTTCGGCAACCGGCCGCTCTTTGGCAGGGTGCGGAAAAATCTCGAGAGAGATGGTTTTCTTATGAACAGGGCATTGCCGATAGAGAGGGAGAACGCACTCTTTGGCGCACTCGCACTCTGATATGAAAAGGTACCGGCTGCAGATAAGAGGTGTCGTCCAGGGTGTCGGCTTCAGGCCGTTTGTATATCGTCTGGCCAGCCAAATAGGCCTTGGCGGCTATGTATGCAACGACGGCAGGGGTGTTACAGTAGAGCTCGAAGGCGTCAGCGACGCGCTCGACCTCTTTTTCGAGAGGTTACGGAGCGAACTGCCGCCGCTTGCACGCATTGACTCTGTAGAGAAAAGAGAGATCGCTATTCTCGGCGAACGGAGCTTTAAAATCGTAGCTTCCGACGACAAAACCCTGAAAGCGACCGCGGTAAGCCCCGATATGACGGTGTGCGAAAAGTGTCTGAAGGAGATGAGAGACCCCTCGAATCGAAGATACCTCTATCCGTTCATAAACTGTACGGAGTGCGGCCCGCGCTACACGATAACCGTTACCGTACCCTACGACAGACCCAACACTTCGATGGCGCGATTTAGGATGTGCCCGAAGTGCCGCAGGGAGTATGAAGATCCACTCGACCGCAGGTACCACGCCCAGCCCATAAGCTGTTACGAGTGCGGACCGAGACTTACTCTTTATGTCGGCAGCGAAAAGGATGGCTCGGATGCGCGGAGCATCATAAAGAAGACGGTGCAGCTTCTCAAAAAGGGGAGAATAGTCGCCGTTAAGGGGCTGGGCGGTTTTCACCTGATGTGCGATGCCACGAACGGCGAAGCGTTAAGGAGTCTCAGAGAGAGGAAACGCCGCCCCTCGAAGCCGTTCGCGGTGATGGTGAAAGATCTGCAAAGCGCCGCAGAGCTGGCACAGATCGGCACTGTGGAGGAGGAGTTGCTCACCTCCGGAGCCAGACCGATAGTGCTTCTGAAAAAGTCGAAGAGTCCTGAAAAGCAGCTCAGCGTCTCCGTGGCGCCGGGAATAGACCGCATAGGCATTATGCTTCCCTACACTCCGCTTCACCATCTTCTGTTCGACCATCTCGATATCCCGCTTGTTGCGACAAGTGCGAATCTGAGCGACGAACCGATCATACGCAGCAGAGAGGAGCTTTTGCAAAAGCTGGGCGGTGTAGTAGATGCCGTGCTCGACCACGACAGGGATATCGTGAACGCATGTGACGACTCGGTGGTACAGGTTGTGGGCTCTAGAGTCCAGTGGCTCAGGGTCGCACGAGGCATAGCACCTTTGACCATACCGCTCGAGAGCGCGTGCGGGCAGAACACTCTGGCGGTGGGGGCCAACCAGAAAGATACGATCGCTCTCGCATTCGACGAAAAGATCATCCTCTCGCCCCACATCGGCGATCTCGGCTCGATAGAGTCGATGGAGTACTTCGAGCGTACCGTCGAGACTTTCAAGAGGTTCTACGACTTCGAGCCGAAAACGGTCGTTTGCGACAAACACCCGTACTACGAAACCAC
>WGAW01000106.1 GCA_015494675.1 Hydrogenimonas sp.
GCGCAGAACAAGATAGCGCTCAAAAGCGGCATGCAGATCTCGATAGAGACCAATATGATAGATATCAAGGCCGACGGTATCCTGACTCTGCAGGGCTCTTTGGTAAAGATCAACTGATGGGACTTCCGGCTGCAAGAGTGGGCGATTCGACTGCGCACGGGACACCTCTTTCGCCCGGACCGGGAAGCACGAACGTGCTGATCGGAGGGCGTCCAGCGTGGCGTGCGGGCGGAGATTTCCACGTATGCCCGCTCGTCAATCCCGGAGGAGCCCCGCATGTCGGCGGAACGGTCGCGGCCGGCAGCGCAACCGTGCTGATTAACGGTATGCCCGCCGCGAGAATGGGTGACCAGATAGTAGAAAGCGGCCCGCCTAACCCGATAGTCTCGGGTGAAGCTACCGTACTGATAGGATAGAGAATGGAAAAGAGATTTTTGGGAAGTGGGTGGAAATTTCCGCCCAAGCTCGATGAAAAGGGGCGTTTTGAGACGGTATCGGCTGAAGAGGATATAAAAGAGGCGATACTGATTATTCTCAAAACGGCACCGGGTGAGCGCGTGATGCAGCCCGAATTTGGATGCGGCATCAACGATTACGTCTTTTCCGTCATCAACAGCGCCACGATGATGGAGATTGAGAAAGAGGTGAAGCGCGCACTGTTGCTATACGAGCCGAGAATCGTCACAGAAAGGGTGGAGGTCTCGGCCGAGGATGCATCGGAGGGAAAACTCCTCGTATCCATCGACTATACGGTAAAAAGTTCGAACAGCAGGCAGAATATGGTCTATCCGTTCTACCTGAAAGAGAAGGGGTAAAATATGTCTACGCCCAAGATAAACAGACTCGATACCCGTGAAGTGCTAAAGAGGATCGAAGAGCTGGGCTCTGTATACCTTCCGGCATGGAGGCCGCAAGAGGGCGAGCCGGGCTGGGCGGTGGCGCGTATATACGCCATGATGCACGATGCGCTCGGCAGCGAGGCCGATGCCCTTTTGCAAAAGCTCTTCATCGCATATCTGGACGAGCTCGGCTTCAGGCAGGCACCTGCGAATGCCGCTGCGGCTCCTGTCGTTTTCGAACTCTCCAAAAGCTTCAAAGGGAGTGTGAATATTCCGAAGGGCACCGCTCTTGAGAGCGACACTAAAGTGCGCTACGAAACAGAGCGCGACTTTACGGCGGTTTCGGCCAAAATATCCGCCGTTCTCGATGTCAACCCCGTACGAAACGAGGTGACGGATGTCGCGGAATCTCTGCTGTCGAAAAAAGGCGCGACTCTCTTTGAAGAGGGCGAGGCTGCCTCCCAGTATATCTACTTTGGAGATGACGAGCTCTTCCGCATACACCGCTTCGCCGGTGACACCGACGCCTATCTGGAGTATATTGTTCCATTCAGGGGTGCGGTGAAGTGGGAGTACTGGGGCGAGGCCCCCGGAGATCCGGAGCCTGAGTGGAAGCCTTTCATATCTGCCGGAAACGACCTGAACAAGAGAGGAAATACAGCCACGGTAAAGAGGAAGATAGCGGATATAGAGAGCTACTGGATCAGGGCGAAACTCGACGGTGCGGTAGAGAGAATTTCGGACTATGCAGTCAGCTTCAAGAGCCGCTCGGGTGTAGATGCCCTCTACCATAACGATGTGGCTATAGACCCATACAGAACGATCTACCCGTTCGGCCGCCTACCGCAGCGCAACGACAGTTTCTACATAGCCTCATCGGAAGCCTTCTCGAAGCGTGGAGCCGTGGCGGGTATCGACTTCGTCGGTTCCGATATTGTCGTAGATGCGGACGGGAGTGTGAAGTTCGGTACAGGTATCGTGACGCTGGAGTACTTCAACGGATCGTCATGGAAACCTCTGCGGGTAGTGCAGTACGGGACGCTGGGTCTGAAGGCGGAGAGGGAGTGCGACCTGAGTTTCAAGATCCCTTTCGATATCGCCGAAACGTCTGTAAACGGCGACAAAAACCTCTGGATAAGATGCCGGCTGGTCGGGGGGAGCTACACCTGCACGGATGGAGTTGCCGGAGTCTCCTTTTCGATCCCCGTTTTCGACACTATAGATATCTACGTAAAGGAGTTTTCGAGACGCCCTCACTACCTTTTTCGTGAAGCGCACGGTTCGTTCGAGGATCTTGTCGCGTCGGGAGGCTGGAGAGAGCCGTATTCGGTTGTGGCGGCTGAAAAAGCCGTATATGTGGGCTTTGACGCACCGTTTGAAGAAGCAGGCGCCATATCTCTCTTTTTCATGCCCAAAGAGGCTACGGATGTGCCTAAACGCGTTTTGGAGTGGTCCTACTCGAGCGCGGAGGGGTGGAGTCCTCTCCCCGTAGAGGACGGTACCAACGGTTTTGTGCAGAGAGGTTACGTTCAGTTCATAGCCCCTCCGGCGCAGTGTAAACGGAAACATTTTGGAAAAGAGCTCTACTGGCTCAAGATAGAGTTTCCTTCGGAAGCGAATAACGTAGAAGTGGAGGGGGTATATCTAAACTGCGTTCCGGTCACGCAGTCTATAAGTGTTAAAAACGAGATCCTCGGGTCGAGCGACGGGAGCGCTTCCCAGCGCTTCACCCTTGCACACACTCCGGCTTTCGAACAGCAGGTGTGGGTGCTCGAACCGAAGCGGCCCGCAAGCGGATCGTGGGTGGAGGATAGTTTCGGCGAAGGTTACCGTGTTCTATGGGAGCCTGTAGAAGATCTCGACCTCGTCGAAGCGGATGCGAGGTGCTACAGCTTCGACAGCTACACCGGAGAGATTCTGTTCGGAGACGGTGTTCACGGCATGATTCCGCCCATATCGAAAAACGGTATCACTGCATCGTACCGATATGGCGGAGGTTCGGCGGGCAATGTAAGCGCCGGCAAAATAACGAAGCTGGCCGAAACCATTTCATATATCGATAAAGTGTACAATCCCGTTCCCGCTGAAGGGGGCGCCGACGCTCAGAGTCTCGAGTCGCTTATACGTACGGGGCCGCTGCGGATAAAACACCGTTACCGGGCGGTCAGAAGAGAAGATTACGCTGCACTGGTGACCGAGTCGTCGAGCGATGTCGCAAAAGTCGAAGTGGTGCCCGGCGGCGGAAGGGTCGATCTTTTCATCCTTCCATACGGCAGCGAGGCGAAACCGGTGCCGAGCCTGAAGCTGATAAAGAGGATAGAGGAGTATATCGGTTCACACGCTCCAGCCACAGCCCGAATAGATGTCTCTCCTCCCCTCTACGTTCCGGTCGATGTCGATATTGAACTCTTTACCGGGGATTGGAGTCTGGCCGCCAGTATCAGGCATGGGCTAACAAAAGCGATAGATAGTTTTCTCCATCCTCTCGAAGGAGGTGGAGAGTCGAAGGGGTGGGAGTTTTCCGAGGCGCCGGCGGTCTCGGACATCATTACGCTTGCAGGTAGCATCGAGGGTGTCGACGGGATAGCATCTTTGAAGATCTCCTTCGATCTTCCAGGCGGTGATATAACGACGCTATCACTCGGAGACAACGAGACGGTAAAATTTGAGCCGGGCTGGATGGTCTGCAGCGGCGAACATACGATTCGCGTAAGGGGGGTATGATGGGACTCGACATTCCTAATCTCGATACCAACAGATACGACCGGTTGATGAAAGAGGCCATGGCCAAACTGCCTTCGTTCTCCGGGGAGTGGAGCGACTTCAACGCTTCCGACCCGGGAGTCACGATAGTTGAACTGCTGGCGTGGTTTGCGGATATAGATTCTTACCGCTTCGACAGGATAGACGAGAGAGAGCGTCGAGCCTTTTTGAAGCTTGTCGGAATAGAGCCGAAACCGGCCAAGCCCGCTTCGGTGCTGCTCCATTTCGAGAGTGAAGAGAGTCCGGCTCTCATCACGGCGGGAACGAAACTTTTCGGAAACGGTCTCTATTTTAGAACCGAACGGGATCTCAATCTCTCCGGTGCGAAAATTGAGTCGATCGTAACGAGCGGTTTCGGCGACGATATAACCGCTCTTCGCATGCCGTTTTACCCTTTCGGCACCTTTTTGAGAGAGGGTTTCTACTTTATTTTGAAACTCAGCGAGCCTGTCGGGGGCAAGGTGCGCATCTATTTCAGAGTCAGGAAGATGGGGCTGGATACCGACGGCAGCGACAGCCTCTCCTGGAGATTCTGCAACGAGGCCGCAGATTGCATAAAACCGCCTTCGGAGTGGGGAAAAGCCGTCATTGTCGAAGAGTCCACAGAGGGTCTTCGAAAGAGCGGTTTTATCGAATTTTCACTGCCTGCCGGCACAAGAAAGATAGCCTGTATCCTTCAAAGAAGGGGAGGCTACGAAAATCTGCCGCTGATAGAGGCGATCGTTCCCGACTCCGTTTTCGCATCGCAGGTCGAAGAGGTGGATAGAGAGCTTGGTCTTAGCAGCGGTTACGTGAATCAGAGCTTCTCTCTCGAAGAGGGTTTGGACCCGGAGTCCCTGGAGGTCAAAGTGGGGGGGAGAGTATGGAAACGGGTGAAACATTTGGAGAGCTTCGGGCCGGATGATGAGGTCTATACCCTTGTAGGCGCCACACTGCGGTTCGGAGACGGCGGGTACGGAAAGATTCCGCCCTACGGCGAAGAGATAGTCTGCAGCTATCTCAAGAGCGACGGCAGTAAAGGGAATATAGGAAAAAAAGCTTCATGGAGAGTTGGGGATGGGGCAGGGAAATATAGCGTAGAGAATCCGTTCGAGGCTGTCGGAGGCGAAGATGCGGAGGGGCTCGATGCGCTCTTTGCCTCATTCAGCCGGAACTTGAAAGATATCAAAAGGGCGGTGACGGCCGAAGATCATGAAGAACTGGCACTCAAAACCCCCAATACCGTGCTCGCCAGGGCCGTAGCCTACGTGGATGGAAGAAGAAACCGCATAACCTTGACCCTGATACCAGAAAGCGAAATAAAGAGACCGATGCCGAGTGATACCACACTTGAAAAAGTTCAAAATTTTCTCGACCATAGACGTCTTCTGACAACAAAAATCTCTGTGGCCAAGCCCCTCTATGCCGAAGTCTCCGTCTCTGTCGTCGTCCGTTCGCGATCGTTTGACGAGAAGGGTGTAAAAGAGCGGATAGTGAAACGGCTCGATGAATTTTTGCATCCGCTCTACGGAGGGAGAGAGAAGAGCGGCTGGATAGATACGAAGAGCCTATATATTTCGCAGCTATACCTGGAGCTCTCATCCATCGAGCAGATAGCCTCCATAGAGGGCATGTCGGTGACTATACGGTACCCCGACGGCAGGATAGTCAGAAAAAGCGACGGGAAGATAGAGGTGCCGGCCGGTGTCATCTTCTCGTCCGGTAGACACACCGTCCGCCTTACCCTGCCGGCAGTCGGTGAGTGTGGGAGGAAGGTATGAAAAAGATGCGGGAAAACTACTTTGTCAAGCGCTATACGGAACCGTTGAGCATCGGCTTCAAACTGCTCTACCGTCCTGAAGAGGAGATTTCGCTTCCGACCGGGCAGTTTGGCGAAAAGAGCAGGGTTTTGGACCTCTGTGTCGCTGCGGAGCCTTGTGTAATCCTCGTGATGCTCGTGGAGATCTCCGACGAAGAGGATAACAGCATAAAAAGGTTCTATCTCTACGATACAAAAGAGAAGAGCTTCAGAATGCTCCCCTATATTTTGGAGGGGGCGCAGCCGCTGCAGTTTGCGTACCGGAAAGAGATGCTTCTGCTGCGCTATAAAGAACGTGTAGATATAGTCTCTATCAGAAGCGGCAGTGTCGTAACTGTCGGAAAAGAGGTGCTTCATGTCGAAGCGGGTGACAGGGTCTATCTGCTCGATGCGCATATGGAGAGAGTCGCCGCATACGGGTATGACGGTACTCATGAGGAGGATATCGCACCGCCCGACTCCAGAGAGATCGTCGCGATCGACTATGCTGGGGAGCTACACTTTCTCACACGCGACAACGAAAAACTCTTTCTCGATTCGAAAGAGTGTGCCGGTCTCGATGCCGACTCCGTCGATCGATTCGGATGGGTGGAGGATAAGGAGTTTCTCTTTTGTAACGACAATGGACTCTTCCAATATATGCAGGGCGGTATTTTCTCCATAGTGAGAGAGTACGATCGTTTCGACGTTGACTGTATGAAAAAAGTGTGGTCTCTCGAAAACGGTACCGTTTCCGGGTTTGAACGCAGACGCTTCTATGACGAGAAGTTGGAGCAGAGAGTCGTTTTTGACAGCTTCAAGGACGATACGGTCTGGAACAGGCTTGTCCTCGATGCCGAGATAAAAGAGCACACCGGAGTGGAGATAGAGGTTCAAAGCGATAGCGGTAAAGAGCGTTTTACAAATGCCGAAGATATGCTTCTTTACGGCCACAGAGGGCAGAAACTGACCCTGACAATCACTCTCACCGGCGACGCCGCACGCACCTCTTCGCCACAGCTTTACAGCGTAAAGACGATTTTCGACGCTACCTCCTATATCGACTATATGCCCACACTCTACAAAGAGGAGCCGGAGACGCTGCATAGGTTCCTTTCGATCTTTCAGACCCTCTCCGGCGATCTCGAAGCCGAAGTGGGCGGTCTGTGGAAGATGCTCGATATCGAACTTTGTGACGAGTCGTTTCTATCGTGGCTTTCGGGATGGCTCGGGCTTAAAAGAGATTACCGCTGGCCGGAACGGAAGTGGCGCCGCTTTTTGCTGAAAGCGCCCGAGCTTTACGCCATGAGCGGCACGAAAAAGGGTTTGAAGAGTATCTTGGAGATATACACGGGGGCCGTTTTCGACACGGACTTTGATACTGACTCCGATACCGCTCCTCCTATACTCATAGAGGAGTATGACGGGCCCGGCAAATATTTTCTCTTCTGTGTGCGTATCAATCCGGCCTATATCGACGAGGAGGTCGACATCGATGTGATACGGGCGATAGTGGAGGAGTACAAGCCGGCACATACGGAAGCCAAGGTAATGATAGGCTACGAGCTCGACGAAACAGCGCAGATCGTAGTCGGCAAATCGGTACTGCAGCGTAATGAAAACGAGAAGGAGTAGGATATGGCTGACGATATATGTATAACGAATCCGGACGACGGAAGATTCCGCGGCAAAAAGCTGAAACGCAACAACTATTTCGAAGGTAAGAGGCTCGGGGTGGACGACTTCAACGCCGAGCAGACCTATCTTATACAGAAGATCCGGCGTCTCGGCGCATTCGTTTTCGGCTCCGGTGTGATATCGGGGCTCAAGATAGTTAGAGTCGAACCGAAAAAGAGAGCGGTTACCATAGGCGCCGGTTCCGCTGTAGACTGCAGCGGGAATCTGCTCGTTGTGCTTAAGGATAGACCGTTTCATCTTGAAAGAGAGATCGAACCAGGCGACTATATCTGCCTCGAGTACACCGAAGAGGGCAGAGACAAGGTCTCCGTGGCGGGGGATAAAGAGTGCGACGAGGAGTGCTGCTTCGATCGTATAGAAGAGGATGTGAAGGTTTCGCTCTACAAGGAGCCGCCAAGCTGCACTCCTTCCGACATCTGTAACGGCAAAAAAGAGCACTCCCCGCCCGATAAGCCGGCGGTTCTGCTCGGGCGCTACCTCAAAAACGGCGGCATAGACTACTCGGATGTAGTGAACCTGCACAAAAACAGCGAACTTTCGAAACTTCTGTGCGAAATAGCCGACAGCTACGTCCGAACCGTCAACGGCAGATCGGGCGATCTGTATCTCGTTTCGTCCATAAACGAGGCGAAGCCCGACATCAACGGGCACATTGAACTCGAAGCGGGCAACAATATCAGGGTAGATAGTGACGATAACCGGCTCATAATCTCGTCAAAAAGCGGGCTCTACCTCAAGTATCTAAAGAAGATCGGGGCAAAAGAGTCGACGGTGATCACCCACGGATTCGGAAGCTTCCCCTCTGTCGATCTCTACAAAAGGGTCAAAGCGTACCTTGATATTGACAAAAAAAGGCCAAAGTACGAAGCCTTGAGCCGCACGGAGTTCTACAAGATGGCGAAAGATTTAATGATGGAGCCGGATGAGCTCGAAAAGGAGCTCGGAGCCAAAGATTTCGCAACGTTCATGAAAGATTACAACAAAGAGATGAGCTCTACAAGGAGAAAGAGTATATCTCCAAGAAGCAGATTGAAGACCGCCGAGGCGCTGAACATGTACAACGTTACCGAATTCTCTTCAAAGATTCACAGGGCTGCGGATGTGGAGATAGGAAAAGTGATGAGAGATATATATGTTGTACAGAAGTACTTTTATGAAAAGATTGTCGGTTCTACGGGACAGAATATGAGCCTCAAAATAACCCATACAAGTACAAATA
>WGAW01000107.1 GCA_015494675.1 Hydrogenimonas sp.
ACGTAACCGTTCTTTATCTCTATAAGCGCACCCATCTGCTCCAGCGCTTTGAGATGGAGATCTATGGGTCTTTGGCCTATGGCACAACCTCCGGGAAGGCTCACTTCGCAATGGCCGAAGCGTGCCAGCAGCGGACCTAAAACAAGTATCGAAGCCCGCATGGTTTTCACTATTTCGTATGTCGCTCTGGTGTTCTCTACGGCTTCATTGTCTATAGTCAGGGTGTGGTCTTCGAATATGAATCTGCTTCCGAGTTTACCGAAGAGTTTTAAAAGGGTGTGAATGTCCGCAACTTCCGGAACATTATCTATGGTGCACGGTTCGTCGCTCAGTAGCGTTGCCGCGATGAGGGGTAGGGCGGCGTTTTTAGCCCCAGATATCTCGACCTCTCCTTCGAGTCTTACGGGTCCTTTTATAGATAGGTAGTCCATTTAACACTTTTCCTTGAAGTTTATGTAGTCTTTCAAAATCTTTTCATGATCGAAAACAAGATCTTGCCACGGGATCTGCGAGAGATGGCAGAGTCGGCACTTTTTGGCGTCGTCTCCGGCTTTCGGCATACCTGTGGCCCGGCTTATATAGACGACAGATACGGTATGAAAACGCGGATCGCGCTTCGGATCCGAATATACACCCAGAAGATATTGAATCGAAATATCGAGTCCCGTCTCCTCTTTCATCTCCCTTTTGCACGCCTCCTCTACGCTCTCTCCAATCTCCACGAACCCTCCCGGAAGCGCCGTTCCGTATGGTCTGTTCTTGCGCTCTATCAGAACGATTCCTTCGAAGTTCCCGGAACTGTCGAAACACTCTATTATGCTGTCGGTCGCTACGAAAGGAGTTTTGATCGGCATGTGGATCTCCTCGGCAAAGATGGGTTGATTTTACCATAAAATATCGATAAAATTGGGATGATATTTTTTAATATGGAGACAGAATGTCCGATAAACTCGAGAGATTGAGAGCCCTTGCCGAAGAGCTTACCTCATACGAAGCCGATAGGAAAAAGAGTCTCAAGCGGCTCAGGGAGCTTTTCGAGAGGCTGGAACTTGGACAGAAGTGCGGTGAATTTTCATCTATTTTCGACTATAAGGCGATAAATCTCTCCGGTATCAATCTTACGATGGATGGTCTGGGCGAGATAACGGAAGGTAAGTACGTCCAGATCATAGGCATAAAGTATGTAGATCAGGATGGAAAGAGGAGGGCGAAAAATATCAACCTCCGATACTTCGGCAGGGTGGAGCAGTTGGATAAAGAGATAAAAGATATGATAGTGGAGTTTGTCCTGCGCTGGAGGCTCGAGAAGAGCTACAGGGGTGTGGACCACTACCGTGAACTTGTAAAAAAGTGCACCGCCGGTGCAAAAAAAGGTGCACAGTCTGAAAACGCCGGGCATTCCGTATCAAGTTAAGATAAAGATTACCGATATTCTTATAGAATAATTGACAAAAAGGCTTACTTTGACATTATACAAACGTATAGGTATTCTGATATCGTTTCTGCTGCTTATGCTGCTCGGTGCCGTATTGACGATAAATTTCATCAACTCCAAGAGCTATATCGAAGAACAATTGAATACAAATGCGAAAAACAGTGCTATGGCGCTAAGCCTTGCTTTGAGCATAGCCAAAGAGGATGAGGAGCAGATAAAATCTCTGATAGATTCCGTTTTCAACCGAGGATCCTATGAGATGGTGGAGCTCGAAGATTCCAACAGGATGCCCATCTATCGAAAAACCAAGAGCCCGCAGAGTGACGATGTGCCCCTATGGTTCAAGAGGTGGCTTCCTATAAATACGGTTATGGCCGAGGTTCTGGTCTCTATGAAAAATCAACCCTTAGGGGTTTTGATGGTGAAGGCCGACAGTTCGATAGCGTACCGACAGCTATACTCTCTTTTTAAATATACCGTTTTGATGTTCGTAATGTTCGGTCTCTTCGCTCTTCTACTTCTTCGCTCTGTATTGAAAATAGTACTGAAATCCCTCGACAAGATAAGAGAGCAGGCGGAAGGTGTCCTTCATAACAAGTTTGTCATCCAAAAAGAGCTTCCCACTACCGAAGAGCTCAAAGAGATTACAGAGGTGATGAATTCGATGGTGAAGCGTGTAAAGGAGCTTTTCCAAAGAAGCTCCGAAGCGATGAGAAAGAACCAGGAGATTCTCTATCGCGACCCGCTAACCAAACTTTTCAACAGGAGATATTTCCAGATAAAGCTTCCGGAGTATCTTTTGGCGAACGACAGCAGATCCCGAGGGGCGCTGGTGATGATGAGGATAAACGGAATCTCCAAAGCCAACAAAAAGATCGGTCACAAAAAGGTCGACGAGTTTTTTGAGAAGTTCGCCGAAACTCTACAAAATGCGTGTGAGTCGGTACATGAACCTACAATATGCCGTATCAACGGAACCGAATTTATTCTGATTCTTCCTGTGTTAAATGCAGATACGGCAAGAGAACTTGTAAGAAATATCATGAAAAACGCACTTATACTTACCGACAGTTTCAATCTGAGGGAGTCGGTCTATTTCAGTTTCGGCATTACGGAATACATCAGGAACGAGCCCGTAGCAAAGCTTCTTGCAAGTGCCGACTATGCCCTTTCGGATGCGGCTCTTTATAAAGAGAACCATATAACGGTTTTTACGAAAGATAAGAAGAGTTCTGTGGTACTTGGAAAATCGCAGTGGAGAGAGATAATAACTTCTGCAATAAAAAAGGGCAAACTGGAACCGGAGCTTTCACCGGTGATAAATCTTAAAAAAGACGAGAAGGTGGCTTTTACGATCAGTTTCGATATACGCCACGACTCATACAGCTACAGCTACGGCGACTATCTACCCGCGATAGTCGACTTGGGGCTCGAACACGATCTTGTAATGTACGAGCTCGACTATCTCAAGCGTCATCGCTTCACACACAACGCTTTGAGCCTCGAGATATTTGCCCAGACACTGATAGACAGCAACAAATATATCGCTTTCGAGGAGTCTGTTAAAGAGGTTGTCAAGGTTTTGAAAGGGAAGCTCTTTATAGAGATATCGGAATTCGACATCCTCTCGCTCGATCCGGTAGTGGCGGAGAGAGTCACCGATACGCTGAAAGAGTACGGGATAAGATTCGGTATAGATAGATTCAGCGGAGAGCAGGGCGGTTACACCTACCTCAAGTATACGGCACCGGCGTATATAAAGATGCATGAGACGCTCTATCTGGATATGGATAGAGGCTCCAAAAACGCTCTTCTAACGCTTCTTGGCAGCCTCGATATCAAGCTGATCGTTACGGGAGTCCATCAGGAGAATATTTACGAATTGAAAGAGGAGGGGGTTCACTATATAATGCCGGCGCAGTAGTTTCACGCTGATATCGACTCCCAAAAGAAATCTACATGCTTTTCGAAATGTGTGGCTATCGGTGCGGTCGGTTTCGAATCTATACGCAGAAGCGATACCGTGATCCTGATGTAGAATAGGGCAGAGAGAAACTCCTGGGCCATAAACATCGGATCTGCCGACCGCACCATTCCCTCCTGCATCATTATAAAAAAAGCTTTCGAGAGCAGTTGGATCTCTTTTTGGTGAAACTCTTTTATAAAACTCTCTCTCAGATCTTCGTTTTGAAAAAGCTCTATCATCATGACCCTAAAGAGTTTCTCCATCTTTTTGTCGAAAGAGACAAGCTTGTACGCGACCGCATACTGATGAAGAAACGATTTTCCCTTTTTAGCCTTCTCTTCCAAATCTTTCATTTCGAATGGTGTGGAAAAGATCTCCGAAAAGATATTTTTTAGAATATCCTCCTTGTTTTTGAAGTGGTTGTAGATAGCGCTTTCACGAATTCCCACTTTAGCGGCGATCTTTCTTACTGAAGCCCCTTTGTAACCGTTTGCGGCGATAAGATCTATCGCCGCTTCGATGATTTTCGCTTTCGTATTTTTCTGTTTCGGCATAGGCAAACTCCAATATTACGGGATTTAAAAGATGAACATATGTTCTTATCGTTTTAATTGTATATGAACATATGTTAATTTTACATAAACTCTTAATGAACATCTGTTCATTAAGAAATCGAAAGGCTTTTTTAATGAATAGGTGTGTAAAATATAGTTTGAAAATTATAGTTTTCAATACAAAATGTATGGAAGGAATCTGTGTATGCGCTACCCGCTGGACCTTGAGAAAGATTTCCAAAAGTCTCTACTTTTCTGGATGAGCAGATATATGCACTCCAAGCTAAATTCACTCTCCAACAGGCAGGTCAAAGATCCTCAGCGGCTTGCGGGAGTCATAACCGCTTTAAGAGGCGGAAGCGGAAGTATCGAAGAGCTCTCGAGGCTCTCCAAAGAGGCGCGCAATGCAGGCTTGATCGGTATAAACACCTATTACAAACCGCTCGAGAAGCTCTACTACTATCTACGCGATATAGGCCCCGCTTCGATGAAAGAGATAGACGAGGAGCTTATAAGCGACTTTCTGGCCTCTGCGACGGCCGGTCTGTCGGACGCTACGAAAAAGAACTATAGAATAGCCATGATCAACTTCTTCGGCTACATAGACAGGCAAAACGGCGAAGATGACGGTACTGCGCACCACTACGGTATAGAGCTGAAAAACTGGGGCGGCCTCTCCGGAAAAAGCGGAACCAAACTCCCCTCTTATATGCGTGAAGATGAAGTCGAGCGCTTTTTGAATGCCATCGAGACACATCCGTTCCGGCAGGCGGTTTCCGCGAGGAACAGACTTCTTATAAAGATGATACTCTTTACCGGCATACGCGTCGGTGAGGCCCTGAATCTCAAGCTCAAAGATCTTATTCCCGAAAACGGTGTCTACCT
>WGAW01000108.1 GCA_015494675.1 Hydrogenimonas sp.
ATATGGAATTAATGCTCACTTAACAGAGGCTTGTCATAATTTCGGCAAAAATCTGCAGCCGGTTCGGTAAACGGACCGGTTCACAAGGAGCTGCCATGATAAAACGTTCAATACCGCTGCTTTCGCTTTTTGCGGCCGCACTTCTGGCCCAAAACGATATATCCGAGCTTTCACCCGTAAGTGTCGTCGCCACGGGGGAGGAGGAGCCGGTGCTCGAGCAGCCTGTGAGCGTAGCCGTAAAAGAGGGTGAAGAGATAGAGCTAGACCAGGTGATCTTTCAAAAAGATCTTCTAAATTCGCTATCTGGTGTTCGAATAGAGCAGACCGGCTCTATTTTCGGGCATATGACATCTATCAGAATGCCGATAAACACAGGGCCCTACTATCTTTTCATGCAAGACGGCATACCGGTTCAATCTTCCGGCTTTTTCAACCATAACGGCCTTGCATATACCACATTCTCATCCGCGGTCTCTGCGGAAGTACTCAAAGGTGCCGGTACGGCTCTCTATGGCTCTGACGCCGTTGCCGCAGTAGTGGATGTGAAGTCTCCTGATGTACCTTCAAAACGGCAAAGTTCAGTTGAAGCGATGGCCGGAAGTTACGGCTACGGCTCTTTGCGGGTACAGTCGGGCGCACCCGCAGGCGAAGAGAGCGGCTACACTGCAGGAGCGAAGATACTTCACAGCGACGGCTGGCGCGATCATACAACCAGCAAAAGAGCTGAACTCAACTTCCGCTACGATATCTCCATAGACGAAGAGAACATTCTCAAGATCGTATTCAACGCAAGCAAAACGGATGCCGAGCAGGCTGACAGTTTCAACGACTACGCCAATATAGAAAACGGCTCTACCGCCGCGAGCGACGATCCGAACTACTTCAAGGCGCTAGAACTCACCGACGTTCGCAGAAAGTTCGACTATGCAAGGCTCAGCGCCGAGTGGAGCAACTACGCTTACGACGATATCGAAATCACTCTTACCCCGTACATCCGCTACAATCGCAACAGATATGTCGCGACATGGAACGCGAACTTGCCCAGAAACGACAACAAGCTCGCAACGGTGGGAGTTGTACAGAAAAACCGCTACGACGCTCCGTGGGGAAAGATTATAGGTGGTCTGGATGCCGAATATACGAAATCTGATCTTAAATATATCCAGGATTTCGACATAAACGTATCGAGCTGGAGCGGAACGACAACGTATCTTGCGGGCGATCTTTACGACTACAATGTAGACTATATAGCGATAGCCCCGTATATCCATACCGAGGTGAATCTCGCGGAAGATATGGTCGCAAGCTTAGGGCTGCGCTACGACTACAACCGCTTCGACTACACAAACAACCTTGCCCAAAACAGCTACGACGCTTCCGGCAAATATTTCAGGCCCGCTGACAGGAGCGACAACTTCTCACACCTGAGCCCCAAATTTTCACTAAGCTACCGTCCGAAGGCCGATACAAACATATACCTGCGCTACGCAAACGGCTTCCGTATTCCGCAGGCATCCAGACTCTACTCCATGCAAAAGGGGTATGAAGAGGTCTCATTGGATCCGGAGACATCGAACACCTTCGAGATAGGGTTCAAAAAGCTGTTCGGTACCAAAGGCTACTTTGAACTGGCCACATACTACATGACCATAGACGATACAATCGTAAGATACAGAAACGACGTAACCGGGGACTACTACTACGCAAACGGCGGCAGCACGCTTCACAGGGGCATAGAGCTCACTTTGGCGGCGAAGATGAGCGAGGAGCTCAGCTGCAAGGTGGCATACTCCTACTCACGCCACAACTACAGGGACGATCCGAAATACGGAAGCAACGAGATGCAGCAGGCCCCGAACCATCTGGGCAACCTGAGGCTTATCTACTCTCCATCTTCCGTCAAAGGGTTGAAGATCATGGGTGAGTACGTATATGTAGGCCCCTGGTGGCTCGACGACGCGCACAGGGGCGGCAGATACGAAGGGTACAGCATAGGGAATCTCAAAGCCGACTACAGCTACGACTCCCACTGGAGATTTTTCGCGAAAGTCAACAACATTACAGACGAAAGGTATGCAAGCCGCGCCAGGTACGCATGGGGGAAAACGGACTATACGCCCGGCGACCCCAGAGAGCTTTATGCAGGGCTTGAATATAGATGGTAAAACTCTTCAAAATCCACAAGTTCGCCGGTCTTTGGGCCGGTGCGGTTTTGCTGCTACTTGCGGTGACCGGTTTTTTCCTCGATCACGACAAGTGGCAGTTTCTATACTCCACTAAACTCTCATACACTCCCAAGCCCCTCAAAGAGCAGGAAAAACGGCTCTTCGAGGGCTTCTATATAGACGAAAAAGATCCAAAAAAAATTGTCGCCTGTTCGAAGCGCGGAATTTTCGAAAGCGAAGACGGCGGAGCGAGCTACAGGCGGATATTCGACGGAATATGCCTCGCCGTAAGAAGCGGAGGCGGCGGACTCTTTGCGGCAACCGGCGACGGAATATACAGAATCAAAGAGGGGAAGATCGAGCCGTTCGCCCTGATAGGGTCGTATGTAAACGCCTTGAGTGTATACGAAAAGAGAGTTTTCGCGGCGGTGGACAAACACAGGCTGTACCTTCTGGATGCAGAGAGCGGAGAGATACTGAAAAGTACCACACCGAAATTCAGAGAGGAGGATCTAAACGCGCCTATCACACTCTCGAGGTTCGTGCGCGATCTTCACTACGGCAGGGGCTACTTCGACGGCGACATCTCTCTTTATATAAACGACTACGCCGCACTCATACTTGCATGGCTCGTTCTAAGCGGCTACATTATCTGGCGTATTATAGCCTCCAAAAAGAGGGCCAAAAGCGCCAGAATACTCATTAGAAGCCATGCAAACATATTTGCAGTGATAGCCGCCGTTCCGCTTTTCGCGCTTTCGGTTACCGGAGTCTTTCTCGACCACTCCGCCTCTTTGGCGGGCTTCATGCGTTCGGTGAAGATTCCCCCGCCGCTGCTGCCGCCGGTTTACGGCTCGCTTAC
>WGAW01000109.1 GCA_015494675.1 Hydrogenimonas sp.
AGATGGGATATGCGCGAGATGCTGGTGCTCTCCAGCTGGCTCGGTGTTGCCGGAGTACTCTCCTCTTTCCTGCTCTTCTGGGTTGCGATGGAGGTTATGCAACTGCCCGAGATCTATGTACAGACGATGTTTTTTGTAAAGATGGTCGTAGCCGGTCACAATACGATTTTCAATACCCGTACGGATGAATGGTTTTTCAAAAAGCCGTGGCCTTCCGGAAAACTCTTCTGGGCTTCACAGCTGACTGCCGCGACCGGAACGGTGATAGGAGTTTACGGATTCGGATTCATGGAGCCGATGGGATGGTTCATGGCGATTTTGATCTGGATATACGCCCTTGTGTGGTTCGTTTTCAACGATGCGGTGAAAGTGGCGGTCGTAAAATATTACAGGAAAAAGCTGGGGGTGGAGATTCTATAGAGCGGAAGAGTCGGATCTCTTCCGTCTCAGCGGCACTCGGGGCATGTACCGCGCAGGGTGATGAAGCTCTCTTTTATGCGGTAACCGCTTAGACGCTCCGCCTCTTCGATCACCTTGTCGGTACCTACACAGATATCCTCTATCTTGCCGCAGTTTTCGCAAACCATATGAAGATGCGGCTCTTTTATAAGCTCGAATACCGATTTCGTTTTTGGAATCTTGACCTCCTGAATGAGGCCGCTCTCAATCATCTGGTTTATATTTTTGTAGATCGTGGCGAGCGAAACGCTAGGGAACTGTTTTAGCATCTCGCTGTACAGATCTTCTATATTTATATGTCCATACTCTTCGAGCATCGATACAATCTTGATTCGTTGAGGCGTAGCCTTAAGGTGATGCTCTTTGAGCAGTTCTGCTGTCTCATGCATGTTTTTCCCCTACACTATGGCTGACGGAATTATACCGAAAACCTGTTTATATTACTGATTTATACATTAACCTTTTTAACAGTATAATTAATCGAGGCGGGCACAAAAGAAAATTATTTTCTTTTAAGCCTTTTTGTAGAATAATTCTCAAAGGAAAATAATTTTCCAATAGAAAGGAGACAACAATGGCAACAAGAGGTAACTCCATTATCAAAGGTGTAGAGATAAGTGAGGTGATAGAGCTTCTAAACAGAGCATATGCCGACGAGTGGCTCGCCTACTACCAGTACTATATAGAGAGCAAGGTGGTCAAAGGTATCATGAAAGATGCGGCGATCGCCGAACTCGACCAGCATGCGGCCGATGAACTGCGCCACGCGGGAATGGTGGCCGACAGGATCATCCAACTGGGCGGAACACCGATTCTGCACCCCAAAGAGTGGTTCGAAAAGACAAACTGCGGATACGATGCCCCCAACGATTTCGATGTCTTGAAGATTCTCGAAGATGCGATAAAAGGGGAGCAGTGTGCGATAGGCGTCTATAGCCAGATAGCCGAGATGACGCATGGAAAGGATATCGTCACATACGATCTGGTGAGCCAGATTCTGGCGGACGAGGTGGAGCACGAAGAGGATCTCGTGGCGCTGCACGAGGATATAACGGAGTTTGTAGAGCAGATAAAAGGATCTATCTCATGAGACAGTACGAAACATACAGATGCAAGAAGTGCGGTAACGAAGTTGAGGTGCAGAAGGTGGGCGGCGGAACGCTTGTCTGCTGCGGCGAGGAGATGGAGTGCATCACCGAGAACCTGACGGCTGTAAACCTTATGAAGGCGTTCGCCGGAGAGTCGATGGCTCGCAACAAGTACGAGTTTTTTGCCGAAATGGCGAGAGAAGAGGGTTGGCACCGCATCGCCGAGCACTTCAACGAAGCGGCGATGAACGAGAAGTACCACGCGATGGCGGAGTTCAAGACCTACAACAAGCTGATGTACGGCATAGAGCTTCACGAGACACTGAAAAACCTCGACATAGCGATGGCCGGCGAGAATTACGAACACACCGAAATGTATCCTAACTTCGCAAAGATAGCCGAAGAGGAGGGCTATAAAGATATAGCGAGACTTCTGAAGGCCATCGCGAAGGTGGAAGTGGAGCATGAGCGCGAGTACAACGAACTCAAAAAGTGTCTCGAAGAGGAGGGGTTCTTCGAGAGTGACGAAGATGAGTTCTGGGTGTGCGAAGTGTGCGGACACGTACACCGCGGCAAAAAAGCGCCGAAAGCGTGCCCTCTTTGCAAGGCTCCGCGGGAGTATTTCAAAAGAGAGCACCTCTGCTGACTCCTATTTGGAGCCCGCCGGCCCGATGCGGCCGGCGGAGCGCATAAATTAAAAACTGATTTTACGCGAATAGCGTAAAATCATCTCGAAATCTGAGATTTCGAAGCTTCAGGGGGTTGTAGGGCCGGTTATGCCCTGCCAAATTGTGGGCTTGGCCCGGAATTTGCGTAACATCAGTTAAAAATTTAGAGAAAGAGGCTTGGATTTGAAAAAGTTTTTTATAGCGCTGCTTGCGACTTCCATTTCGATGATGGCGATGGAGCCGCTTGTAAGCGGTGAGTGGCTCAAAGAGCATCTTAACGACAAAGATCTGGTAATAGTTGATATCTCTTCGAAAAGCGCTTATAAAAAGGGGCATATCCCGGGGGCTGTGCATACGGATATTAAAGAGTGGCGCAAAGCCCACGGCAAACATGCCCTCGTAAGGCCGCTTGAAGAGGTCGAGGCGCTGATGAGAGAGCTGGGTATCGACAACGAGAGCAGGGTGGTGGTCTATTCGCACCATTCGAATGCCAAAGATATCCTGAAGCCTGCCTATGCGGTATGGGCGATGGAACTTTACGGCTTGAAGAGCACCGCAATTCTGGACGGCGGTATAGAGTCGTTCAAAAGGGCAGGCGGAAAGCTGCAGCGGCTTCCGGTAAAGCGTAGGGCGGGAGATTTCAAAGCCGAGCCCGATATGGATATAGTCATCGATCTCGATGGTGTAAAAGAGCGCATAGGAAGCGCAAGGATGCTCGATGCAAGGCCCGCCGTTTTCTACTTCGGTGCCGAAAAGCAGAAGGTTTTGAAGCGTGCGGGTCACATAAGTGGAGCCACCAGCTATTTCTGGAGATACAGTTTCAACAGTGACGGGACGATGAAACCCCGAACGGAGCTGAAAAGGATGCTGGTGGATGGTCTGGGGCTCGACCCCCGAAAGGAGCTGGTGACCTACTGTACGGGAGGTCTTGAAACATCGATGAACTATTTCGTTCTGCACCGTCTGCTCGGATTTGAAAAGGCGAAGCTATACGACGCTTCGATGAAAGAGTGGGCGAACAGGGACGATACACCGATGAGGCTCTTTAGGTGGGAGTAACTCTTTGAAGTAAAACTATTTCCTTAAGGATAATTTTTATTATATAGTGATATAATTCCAAGTACAAAAACAGATAAGAAGGAGAGAACGATGAAGAAGATGGTTGTAGCCGTAGGTGCTGTAGCGTTTATGGGTATAAGTGCCGTAGCGGCGGACGCTTTGGTTCAAAAAGCGAAAAATGCCGGCCTTAAGCCGATTCCTGAGAGCAAAACCGAGCTTTACAAACTTATAGACAACCCGAAAAACCCGATTACTGATGCAAAAGTCGAGCTCGGTAAAAAGCTCTATTTCGACCCGAGACTCAGCAAGAGCGGTCTTATAAGCTGTAACACATGCCACAACCTTGCAACCGGCGGTGTAGACGGTGTCGATGCGGCTACAGGTCACAAGTGGACCGCAAACCCGCATCACCTGAATTCTCCTACCGTCTACAACGCGGTTTTCGCACAGAGACAGTTCTGGGACGGACGAAGCCCCGATCTTGAAGATCAGGCGCAGGGGCCTATCCAGGCGGCTCCCGAGATGGCGGCTACGAAAGAGCATGTGGAGAAGGTTATAAACTCCATACCGGAGTATGTAAAAGAGTTCAAAAAAGCTTACGACAATCCTAATATGAAGCCGACTTTCAAGGATGTCGCGGATGTTATCGGGATATTCGAGCGCACGCTTGTGACTCCGTCAAGATATGACAAATATCTGGCCGGATGCGACAAAGCGCTGAGCAAAGAGGAGAAAGAGGGTCTTAAGATCTTCATCGACAAAGGGTGTGTAAGCTGCCACAACGGCGTCGCACTGGGCGGATCGATGCAGCCGTTCCCCGCGGTAGGTAAATACAAGTATGCCGATATCGGGGACTTCAAGGGTGACAAAAACGGTATGGTAAAAGTTCCTACACTCAGGAACGTTCTGGAGACAAGACCGTACTTCCACAACGGTGCCGTCTGGTCGATCGAAGAGGCTATCAAGATAATGGGCGAGACGCAGCTCGGAGTCAAGATTAGCGACAAAGAGGCGAAGAAGATCAAAACGTTCTTCGGGGCCCTTACAGGTAAAAAACCGTATGTACGGTACCCGATGCTCCCCGCAAGCACAGAGAAGACTCCAAAACCCGATCTCAACTGATTCCGCTCCCCCTCGAGGGGGCGTCGACTCCTCTTTATACTTTAAATCTCTCCATCAATCTCTTTAGATTCGTTGTCGATTCAGCGATTGTCTGTGCCGCATGCGCCGTCTTCTTGGCACCTTCATAAGTCTTTTCTCCGACTTTTTTTATGGTGCCTATATTTTTGCTGATCTCCGCGATCACCTCTGTCTGATTACTTGCCGACTCCGATATGTTTCTGTTCATATCGCTTATTTCCGATACGGCGTTTATAATGGTGTCTAGGGACTCTCCGGCTTTACCCGCCCTCTCTACACTCAAAACGGCCTGTTCGCGCCCTCTACGCATCACTTCGACGGCCTCGCCGGTGCCCGATTGCAGCAGCTCTATCACGGCCCTGATCTCCTGAATCGAGTCGTGTGTCCGTGCGGCAAGTGTCCGAACCTCATCGGCCACTACGGCGAAACCTCTGCCGTGCTCACCCGCGCGTGCCGCCTCTATCGCCGCATTAAGCGCCAGTAGGTTGGTCTGGTCGGAGATATCCCTTATCACCTCAAGTACCCTTCCAATGTTTTCTGCATCGTTTTTGAGCTTCAATATCACCTCGGAGGCCTCCTGCACCTCGTCGGCGACTCTTTGAATGGCAGATATAGTGCTTCCTACGACCTCTGAGCCGTTGTAAGCTTCGTGACGGGCGTTTTGTGCGGCTTCCGAAGCAACTTCGGCGCTCTTTGCGACTTCATTAATGGAGTTGACCAGCTCCTCTATAGCCACGGCGACCTCTTCTGTTTTCATATGCTGTATTCTTGCGCTTTCGTTGCTCTCTTTCGAAAGAGATGAGATTTCGTCGGCGACACTGGAGAGCTTTTCAGTGGAGCCTATGACATCCTGTATGATCGTTTGAAGCTTTTTCATGAATGTGTTGAAGTTGAGGACGAGTTTTCCTATCACATCTTTGCTTGAAGTAGAGAGCCGTCTGGTCAGGTCTCCCTCGCCGGTTGCAATCTCTTCAAGTGAGTCGGCGACTTGTGAAATGCTTCTGTTTATCATGCGGCCTATGGTAAAGACGGCTACGATCAGGATCAGCGTAAGAAACGTCCCTATGAGAAGCCCGGCCTTATTCGCCTTTTTAAACGAGGCTATCGTTCCGTCCACTGTTGAGATAAATGAGTCGTATTCGCTTTTTCTGTATTCGCGCATCCTCTTTTCGAAGTCGTTCATCGCGTCGATCATCTTCAAAGAGGCCTCCTGCCTTTTATCTTCCGGAATCTCTCCGTTTATTAGCCCCAGCGTTACGGAACGGGCGGTGTCGTAATAGTTTTTAAACGCTTTCTGCAGTGCGGCTACACTCTCGGACCTTGACGGATCTATCGCGGCTATCTCTTTGAACGCTTTCTGCATCTGTTTCGCCAGTTGATCTGTGGTTTCGTTAACCATATCCTCATCTTCGGTATAGACCGCGGTTCCGAGCAGATCCTTGATTCTTACCATCCGCGCCACATTTGCATCGGTTCTCTCGAGTACGGGGTAGTTGATCTCTCTTATTCCCACAAGCTTCTTTTCGTTCAGAGCGGTCTGCCGGTATCCAAAGCCGGTATAGAGGACGAACCCCGCTATTCCCACTGCGCCGATTAGCATGATCTTGGCATTTATCGAGAGTGATTTGAACCAGTTCATGCCGACCTTCCCGCCGTTTTCATTATATCTATTTCCTTGGTTTTCATTACGGTTTGTAGAGCACCTTGACGCTGTCGTCGAGACTCTTTTCACTTATATAGCCGAGGCTGTTGGGTGTTTTGGAGACCCACTCTTTCATGGCATTGTCGTCGCCAATCACTTTGGGCTGTACACCTTTTCCGGAAAATACCAGTTTGGACCAGTAGCGTTTAAGCTTTTTGGAGCTCTTTTTCAGAACCTTTTTGTTGAACTCTTTTCTGACTGGGCTTTTGGAGCTTTGGTCTCCGACTACCGCTACGCTTCCATCTGGAAAGGCTTTCGTCTTTTGTAGGAAGATGCTCCTTACCTGGCTTGCATCGAGAGAATCGGTCTTTGTCGCTTTGCTGGTTATGACGACGACGCCTGCCGCCGCCGACTCTGCCAAAATAGGGAGCGACAAGGCCATCAAAATCGGTGTGATATGTTTAAATATTTTTA
>WGAW01000110.1 GCA_015494675.1 Hydrogenimonas sp.
ACCTCTTCGAGGCGGTGGGTTATGAAGATCGACGAGTGTTCGTAATCCAAAGAGTCGAGCAGCCTGTAGAAGTGTTCCCTCGCTTTCGGGTCCAGATTTGCGGTCGGCTCGTCGAAAACAAGCAGACGACTCCTTTTTGCAAGTGCTATGGCGATAAGCAGTTTCTGCTTCATACCGCCCGATAGTTTGAAAAAGGGCTTGTCCATATGCCTCTTCAGATCCAGTTCCATTGCCTCAGACTGCGCTATTATACGCTTCTTTTCAACCCCGGTGCTCCTGTGCACGAAAGCGAGCAGTTCCGAGAGGCTCAATTTCACGGGAGGCGGCATCTGCGGTATAAAGCCAATATTCTCGAGCACCTTTACTCTCTCTTTGACCGGATCGTAACCCTCTACCCGTATCGTACCGCCGTCGAGATGGTAAAATCCCAAAACCGCCCGCACCAGTGTCGTCTTCCCCGCGCCGTTTGGACCCATTATCGCTATCCGCTCTCCAAGAGCGATATCGAGCGTGACATCGTCGAGTACCCTCGCTCCCATGAATCTCTTGGTTACATTCCGCGCTTCGACAATATTCACGCCGCTCCTTTAAACGAGATCTTTAAGTCTGAATGTGTAATTATACGCATCGGTGTGGCAAACGTCAAAACATCTGGCACACAGTGTGCAGTCACCGTTTATTACGATCTGCCTGTCTATACCCTTCTCTTTTCTCTCTTTGTCGTATTTTGGCTTCGTAAACTCCAAAACATGATTTTCGAAACAGGCATCCAGACACGCTCCGCAGTGGTCGCACTTCTGCATATCCCACTGCACCCTGGTAGCACTTACCCAACCCAAAAAGTTGTATGTGGTGCCGACGGGGCAGATATATTTGCACCACATCCTTCTGGAGTAGAATATCTCGAAGAGCAGAATCACGAGAACCCAGACGATCGCCAGGCTCCAACCGTAAGTGATGAAACGGCTTAATATCCCTATCGGGTTGATCACCTCGAAGACAAGATAGCCGTCTACGAATGTGACTATCAGGATGACGAGCCAGAACGCGAAACGGATTCTCGGATCCCAGCTTCTCTCCTTTATCCACTTTTTCGAAACCAGTTTCTGGTGGATATACTCCCCTATCTCGCTGATCACCCCGTAAGGGCAGGCCCAGGCGCAAAAGCTCTTGCCGCCTACGAGCAGATAGAAAACGGCGATCGTCACGGAGCCGATGATCATATTGGTATGAAGTTTGTGCGTCGCGATAAATGTCTCCATAACCGTAAAGAGATCTATAAGGTGAAATCCGAGCAGCCTGGAACCGTTCATGGTCCCCTCCAGCAGCTGTATATCTATATGATACGACAAAAAGAAGGCGATATTTATGACTATTACGCTCATCCAGCGCCAAAAACGCCATGTAGGGCGGATGCCTCCGCTTCTGCTCCTATAGTAGAAGGTCGACAGAAACGGCGCGCGTATGATCTCCCTTATGCTGCTGTTGTATCTATCCATTCTCTATCCTTTTGGATACGGGTCTCTATCTGTTGGCCGCATCCAGTTTCTCTTTGAACGTTCCTATCTCTTTACTGAGCACTTTTAGATCGTCGTCGCTCATCTTCGAAAGCAGACCGTACATGACATAGTTTTTGCGTCTGCCCGATTTGAAGCTTGTCAATGCGTCATAAACATAAGCTTCGCTCTTTCCTATAAGTCTAGGCCCTACGGCTCCCTCTCCGTTGACGCCGTGGCATGAGGAGCACTTCTGCTTGTAGAGCGGACTCACTTTAAACGCCATCGCGCTTCCTGCGCGCTCTTTGAGCGCTTTGAGCTTTTTGGCCACCTCATCCTCCTCCTCTTTGCGTTTTTCGACTTCGCTCTCCTCCGGCTGTTTCACTACAGGCTCCGAGACACTTGCAAGAGGCACCTCTTTGGATTTCTCTATGATTTCATGTATCTGTTTGAAGCGCTCGGCCTTCCTGTCGAGCTCCATCATGAAAACGACCGCCCACAACGCCAAGAGTGTGGCTACGGCGGCGATAATATGTCTGATCATTGCTGTCCTTTTCTAAGTTCTTGAATCTGACGATTGAATTTCGCTATCTCCGAAGCGATGCTTTTAAGTTTATTGTCATCCATTTTTCCGACAAGCTCTTTCATAAGCGCGTTCTTTTTTTCTCCCGACCTGAATTCCAGCAAACGCTTATATATAAAATCACCGTCTTTTCCCAGCAGGGAGGGCCCTATGACCCCGTTGGCGTAATCGTCATGGCATGGTGAACACTTGACAATGAAGTCGCGGCTCATCTTCTTGATCATCATCGTAACCATCACACGCTCATACGGAGAGCGGATGTTCAGGTACGCATCCAGAGTGGTGCGTCGCTTCTCTTCGTGCGTCTCATTCGCCTTCTCTTTGTTATACGAGTAGTAGAACTCTCCGCTGTTCTCTTCAGAGGCCTCTTCGCCCGCACTCCTCTTCACGGCACCCGGCGTCACCTTGATCTGGCCGGATACGGCCTGCTGCGTCTGCGGCTTCTCCTCTCTCTTCTCTTCACAGCCGGCGAAACCTATGGCCAGAATAACCGAAAACGTAAACGCCGATATCTTTTTAAACATTGCTATTCCCTCCCTTTTTGTATATCTCCGCATAGCTCTTACGAGGTATGATTTTTATGACATCTGCCGGGCAGAGTTCTACACAGGCTCCGCATCCGTTGCACGCCTCTCTGATCTCGGGTAGCATACCTCCGCCCTCGGCCGCGACCATACCTATCGCGAGCGTATGGTCAGGATGGAAAGGACACATATCGGCACATATCGTACACGACTCTTCGCCCCTGTGTTTTTCGAGCTTGAGAAGCAGCTCTTTTTGAAGCTGAACCTTTTCGGGGTCGTTCGGCGAAATCTTCACCCTTCTTTCGCTGCGCTCGGCCGCGGTCAGAACCTTCGTATGGTCATATATTCGATCTATTCCGCTGTCGGGGACCGGTTTGCCGATTTTAGCGAGGCATCCGTCAGGATCGTGAACCAGCGCGACACCCATGTGGACATACTCTATACTGTCGTGCTCATGATCCAGTGCACCGCTCGGACAGGCCAGAATACAGGGAAACGCTTCGCAGAGATAGCAGCCCCGTTCCCTCGGCTCTATGTATGCCATACCGACTCCCGCCTTGCCGTCGATATCCTCTAGCAAGATAGAGTCGTAGGGACATACCTGCAGGCACTGCCCGCACTTGATGCAGAGGCCCAGAAAAATGTCCTCGTCCACCGCACCCGGGGGCCTCAGCCGAAGCTCTTTCGGTTTCAGGTATGGTCCCCCTACGATTCCGGCCGCGGCGGCAAGTCCCAAAACCCCGAGCCCCGAGATCTGCTGCATAAACTTACGACGTTTTTTCTCTTCAGGTGTCATTGCGCTACCCCTCTTTCAAGATCTTTTTCGAACATAACGGGATGGGCATCGCTGAGCAGCTTTACAGGCTCCGATATCGGTGCCAGCTTAGCCAGGAAATTCATGATCGTGATAACCGGCGAGGCGTAGAAAAATTTTATATTGGGATTTAGAAGCCACATTCTGTCGGCATAGTAGTAGAGGGTGTACGGGGTATCCCCTACTCCATCCCTGTCTTTGTCGAACCCCTGGTAGTCGTCCCAGTAGTTTCCGTCCCAGTGATTCTGTGACGAGTGCATCAATGTTTCGTCGTCGTCGACCACGTTTTCTATATTCCCTTTGAAGATGTTGCCTACAATGTTGTTGGCAATGCTTAGCGAATGGAAGTGGATCCCCTCCGAATTGTATATGATTCTGTTACCCTCTATCGTGTTGTTCTGATCGGGCTGGTACGGTGATCGGTCGATATATAGCCCTCTGGCACAGTAGATGACGGTATTGTCCTTTAAGACAAAATTGCTCGCATCTTTCAGGCCGATACCAAGACCGGTGGTTCCGAGCGAGTTTTTTATAACGTTTCCTATCGCCACCGTATCCCTCGAATACATGAAAAATATGCCTACCGAATTGTGCTCGTACCTGTTGTAGAGCACATCGTTTCTTCCCGTATACATGAAATGGAGCGAATACCTGCTGTACTCTCCGAAGTTGTGTGCTATCGTATTGCCGTGCGAATACCAGACAACCACATCCCTCGAATGGGTAACGTAGTTGCCGCTGATATTGTTGTCGGTGCTGTACCAGAGCCTTATGGCGTCGCCTCTAAGTCCCAGCGAATAGGGTTTGGAGCGTATCCAGTTTCGTGTTATCGCGGAGTGTTTCGCCTGCTCCATATCTATACCGAATAGGCAGTCGTCAATTTTACAGTTGTCGACCGTGACATGCTCCGCATTTTTTATCGATACACCGGCATCGATGGACTGATGCTCGCTTCCGCTTCCCACTATCGTAAGGTTTTTCAGGGTCACATAGGAGCTTCTGATTTTCACTACCGTGCCGTTACCGTCACCGACAATTTTCGCACCTCTGTCGACTCCGTCTATGATCAGAGGCTTCTTTATGACTATATTGCCCCTGTACACTCCTGCCGGAAGTTCCAGTTTCGAACCCGGCTCCGCACGATCTATCGCCTCCTGCAGAATATTGGCACCCGCCAGCGAGACAATGAACAAAATCAGAGCGCAGGTTTTCGGCACCATTGTCCCCTATGCCGCCTCGGCCTGCTGTTTACGTGCTTTTCGCTTCGAGATGATAGCGAGCAGACTGAAGAGGCTGATCGCCAGCAGAAGCCAGAATCCGGTCGTCGGGTATGAATGTGTCGTAAACTGTGCCACTTTCCCGTCACCGAATACCGTGGGCATGAACGGTTTTATCTTGAATGCTCCCCACGAGTGCATGTGATGGCCGAACCAGTAGAGCCAGTAGGCGTAGAAGCCGATGAAAATAAGGGGCAAGAACACCGGTATAAGCATCAATATATCGAGGATTTTGGAATCATAAAGAATATAGTAGACCATCAAAAGAGCTACGAAAACAAGAGCATAGGGTGCCAGAGCCCTCAAATAGGGTGCACCCCTCTCCATCGGATCCATCCCGATATAGTGGTTGATAGTGTTCATCTCATGTACATCGCCGCTGAAACCGTCGAAATGGTAATAGACCGGGATACCTTCGGGAAACGTCTCTTTGGGATAGTTCGGCGCCTCCAGCGCCACATACCAGATCGGAGCGCTGACAACGGAGAGTTCGGCATCCTCTTCAATCATCTTCTTCAGATCGCCGACCGCATCTTCGGGTGTGGAGTTGCTGACATACTGACCCTTCTGGTAGTAGTTCCACACCTTATAGGAGATTGCCGGGATCTCGTCGGCTTTGCCGATTCTGGCCAACTCTACCACATCGTGCGTGAAGACTGCCGGAATCACGAACCAGTAGAGCAGAATTCCCAGTGCAATCGAGGTAAATATCCTCGACTTGACCAGTGAGCTTTTCATAAGCGGTTCCTTTCGTAGGGAAATTGGTTGATTATACCCCAATTGCCTGTAAAAATATTTTGATTACGGTCAACAATATATTCATAAATTATAAAATGCATCATTTTTTAAAATATTTCTATATGCAATTGCGGCTCTCTCCATGAAGGAAATAGAAGGCCGGGCAGAACCCGGCCTTTAGGTGATTTAGAAGAGGTTGGCGTTTTCGTCAACCCATTTGAAGTACTCGATGATATCTTTGACTTCCTGGTCACTCATACCCTGGTTGGGCATTCGGAGGTTGAAGTAGTCTATCATCGACTTGACATACGGATCTTTATACATCTTCTCGGGGTTCTTGATGAAGTTGTAGACCCACTGCTCTCCGTTTTCGTGACGCTGCAGAACACCTGTCAGGTCAGGTCCGGAGCTAACCTTTCCGATGACGTGGCAACCGCCGCATCCGCCTTCGTTGAAGGCCGCTTCACCGCGTTTGGCCGCTTCGCTCATGGGAGTCGCCACTTTTCTGATAAGGAGGTCTCGTGCCCTGATTCCGACATCCGCAGTCTTGACCATATACTGCCAGATCATGTTTTCGAACAGAATAGCCTTTTCGAGATCACCCTTCTTGTAATACTCGTCGGCCTTCTTCTTCTGCTCCGGAATCTTGCCGTACTGATCGAGAGCGTCCTGAACGAGAGCTTTGATCGTCGGGTACCTCTCGTAGTGGTTCTCTTTGAGGAACTTCACGACGCTCTGGATGACTTTGTCCGTAGCGGCGTTTGTCGCGACGATTTTCTCGTACTCTTTTTTGAGCTCTTCAGGAGACATCTTCGCCATCTTCAGCTTCTGCGCCGAGACATACTTCTTGTTCGGATCTTTGACGGTCAGATAACCCATCATCTCGAGGTGGAGCGCGGAGCAGAACTCGGTACAGTAATACGGGAATACACCCTCTCTGTCCGCCTTGAACGTGATGGCCACCGTTTTACCCGGCTCAAGTGAAGCGTGTACATTGTACTGGTCTACCGTAAAGCCGTGTGTCTCGTCTTCGGCCCGCTCGAGGTTTGTCAGGTAGAAGGTCACGGTGTCGCCGAGATTGACGTTTACATGCTCAGGGTTGATGTGTGATCGCACAACGGTACCGTATACATATACATGGTTCCCTTTGCGAACGATCTTCTCCTGTCCCGCCAGAGTCTTTCCTTCGTGGACCTTTCCGGTGAACGGATTGGTTCCCATTTTGTATCTAACGTGCGTATGGAGTTTGCTCGCACGAATCGCTACGGCCTGGTGCGGCTCACCGAGCGGCAGAGGCATGTCGTAGAGAAGCTGCATCTTTTTGCCGCTGATATCGATAAGCTGATGGTTTTGAGGATGCAGCGGTCCTATCTCGTTGAAACGGTCTATCGCCAGTTTGTTCAGAGCGATGATATACTCACCCTGCGGATCTTCCGTCTTGCCCTCCATACCGCAGAGGTGTCCGATGTTGTAGTTGACGTTTACGCGATCTTCGACTTTACACTGCAGGTAGTTCCACTTGACGACCTGGCTGTCGACATACAAAGATGTATAGACCTCCCCTTCGGTCTTCCACTTCGGTCCGTACTGGTTGTGGAGAGGCCCGAGGCCCAGTTCAGCCTGGCAGTGTGCCGCTTTTTTCAGATCGAGAATCGGAATGCCGTAAGGGTCTTTGCCCGCATAGTCGCGATTTTTTATCAGCTTCTGGATCTTCTCCCAGCTGTAGACGGTCGCATGTGTATCGAGCTTTCCGCATACGATGATATACTTACCGTCGGGGCTCACATCCACACCGTGGGGAGACTTCGGCTCGGGAATCAGAAAGAGTGCGTCGTTTTTGACCGCGACTTCGATCGGAATCACCTTGTGGCCGTTTACGATCTTCACATTTTTCGGATTTTCGGCGAGTTTCGCCAGCTTCTTCCAGTTATATACATGCAAAAAGTCCGTGTCGTTTCGGCTCATACCCGCTTCGAACGGAGGAAGCCCCTTTTCGATACCGCCGGTATACATCTCGGAGTTGAAGGAGTTCGTGAAACCCCATCCGTAGCTCGCCTCTTTACCGGCATCGGAGAGGTCCTGCATATATGGCGGCATCTCTATCGTAAAAGATTTATCGGGAATGATGCGCCCCTTCTCATGGTCGAACTTCCATACCGTTACACCGCCCCTGTATGTCTCTTTGTACTCTTCGATCGGGTGGTAGTTGTTGTCAAACGGTGCCGCATACTGGCACGCTTCGAGAATATACTCGCTGTTCGGGGTGAAGAATGCACCTCCGTGGTCAGATTTGAAAACGGGGTTGACGACAATCTGCTTCGTTACGAAATCCGAGAGATCGATGACGGCGAGGCGGGGGTTGGCCTTATCGTTGATGATAAGCCACTTTCCGTCGTACCTACCGTTGGTTTCGGAAATCGCCGGGTGGTGTGTATCTCCCCATGTGATCTCTTTGCCGCGTATCCAGCCCTGCTTCAGCACCTTTTTTGTATCGTCGTCGTAACCCCAGCCCTGCCACGGCTCCGGTGTAAATACGCCGATATACTTCAATATGCGCATAGAGGGAACTCCATACACTATCACCTGCCCGGACTGGCCGCCGGAACTGAATACTATATATTTGTCCCGTCCGCCGCTTGGCGTATAGGTCTTGGCTGCCGCAAGCAGATCCTGCTGCGTCAGACCCCGCTCTTTCATCACTTTTTCAAGCTCTGAACCGGCGGAAGCCATCGACACGCCAACCATCGTTCCGATAGCTACCATAGATAGCTTCTTGATGATTGAACTCATGCTACCTCCTTTAAGTTTTCCTGAAATGACAGGCTGAATTTTTCGATTAATGGAAAAATTCAAACTGCATATTAGAATAATAGTTAATTTTGTGTTAATTTTTCTTGAAACAACCCATTTTTTCTATATTTAATTTATAATGCTTATAATATAAACTTTTTAGTAACGGATACACCGAAGCCGTTATGAAAAAATTGGCTAAAATAGATGGTGAAGAATTTAGAAGGAGATATCATGACGCCCGGGAGACCTACACCTATCGATAAGGAGATCATGCTCGACAATACCAAGTATATCGAGAGCGAAACCGATACCCGCGGCATAATAGTCGACTGCAACGACTATTTCGCCGAAATATCGGGCTACACAAAGGATGAGCTGATCGGAGCGCCGCACAATATAGTAAGACACCCCGATATGCCGAAGATAGTTTTCAAACTCCTTTGGGACCGTATCCGGAGCGGCCACAACATAACAGCCGTCATAAAGAATATGGCAAAAGACGGTCGCTACTACTGGGTATTTACCCACTTCGAGATAATCCGTGACATAAATACGAAAGAGATAAAAGGGTACAGGGCATACAGAAAGATGGTCTCTCCCCA
>WGAW01000111.1 GCA_015494675.1 Hydrogenimonas sp.
GTAAGCGAATATGATCTTTACGAGACACCTTTTGGAGATATACCGGTAGATCGTGCATTGGCCGAAGAGCTCATAAAGAGGTTCGGTCTCGGTTTCGTACCCGAGGCGCACCATGAGCACAGTACCGAGGTGCAGATGCCATTTATAAAGAGCTACCTCCCCGATGCAAGGGTGGTGGAGCTGGTATATGGCGACGAAAATCCGGCAAATCTCGCACCGGTTATCGAGTGGCTTCTTTCGGATCCGCAGACGGGTGTCGTAATAAGCACCGATCTTAGCCACTACTACGACCTGCAAAAAGCTAAAAGAGTCGACAGTATATGTCTCGATGCCGTAAGCAGACTCGACCCGTCTGCACTGCACAGAGGGTGTGAGGCGTGTGGAAAGATCGGCGTGGAGGCGATGCTTATAGCCGCAAGAGATCTCGGCCTCGAACCGCTGATACTCGACTACCGCACAAGCGCCGATGCGAGCAGTGACGAGTCGCAGGTGGTCGGCTATATGAGTGTGGCGTTTATCTGATGCCGATATTACGCAAATTCCGGGCAAAGCCCGAAACTCGGGCGACCTACAACTCTACGAAGCTGAGAGATTGAATAGTTTCGAAACGGTCTAAAGCTCCTTTTGCGTAAGATCACTTGAGAAGATAGCCCGATACTATAAACGCGCCGAGAGAGAGGAGTGCGGCCAGCAGGGCCCACGGCAGCTGGGTTCTGACATGGGCTATGAGGTCACATCCGGCCGCCATCGCCGAGATGATCGTGGTGTCCGAAATCGGAGAGGCGTGATCGCCGAATACTCCGCCGGAGATGACGGCGGCGATCGTCAGAGTGAGCAGCATACTCTGCTCGACACCCATACCGGCAGCTATGGTTACGGTTATGGGCATCATGATCGAAAAGGTTCCCCAGCTCGTGCCGGTCGAGAATGCGATAACCGCCGAGAGCAGGAAGATCCCGGCCGGAAGCAGTGCAGGGTTCAAAATGGCGTTTGCGAAGTGGGCCAGGTATATGCCGGTTCCCATTTTGACCGTCACATCCCCTATGGCGAAAGCGAAAAGGAGGATTGCGGCTATAGGCAGCATCGTTTTGGCTCCGCCAAAGATAGCCGTCAGAATCTCTTTTGCGCTCATACTCTTTTTTATAAGGTAGTAGAGGGAAGAGAGGGCCACAGAGCCCAGCACCGCTGCGAATACGGATGTCGAACCGCTCCCTTTCAGAGGGTTTCCTCCGCCTGTAATGAACAAAAACGCGAAGACAAGCAGCAGGAGAGAGGCTATAGGCACGACCAGTGCCATCATATCACCCCTCTCGGAAGAGAGCTCTATTTTCGGTGGATCTATTTTCGTATAAGCCCTGAACTTCACACCTTTGAGTATCGTAAAAAGTACCAGAAGTATCGAGAAGAGGGCATAGAAGTTGAAAAGCAGGGCGCTTCCCAGAAGCTTTATGGGCTCACCGCTTATCACTCCCGCCTCTATCTGCGAGCCGATCAGTCCAAGCAGCAGCGCTCCCCATGCATTCAGGGGAAACATCGTGCAGACCGGGGCCGCCGTCGAGTCGCAGATGTAGGCGAGTTTTTCGCGCGACGTGCCGTAACGATCTGTAAGGGGGCGGCTTACGGTTCCGGCTATCAGTGAGGTTATCGACGACTCTATGAAGATGGCCAGACCTATGAAGAAGGCAAGGAGTTCAGCCTCTTTGCGGTCGGTGACTAGCTCTTTTTTCTCCTGCAGAAAACGTACAAATCCGTCCACGCCGCCGCTTCGCCTGATGAGCTCTATTATCGAACCCACGAAAACCGCAAATATAAGGGTCTTTACTACCCAACCTTTTTCAAGAAGAGAAAAGATGCCTGAAGCTGTCTGCCACAAAGCGGCGGTGACGCTCTGCTCCATGATGTAGTAGCCGCCGAGTACGCCTATAAGAAGAGAGGCGATGACATTTCTTGATATAATTGCCAAAACTATGGCGATAAGCGGAGGCAGAAGTGAATAGATACCGTAACTCTCTTGCAATGGCTCTCCTTTTGCCGCTAATTTTAGCAGTTTATGCTTTTGCGGATGTTGAGTTCGAAAA
>WGAW01000112.1 GCA_015494675.1 Hydrogenimonas sp.
ATGAGAGAGCGGATATCTGCGCTGAAGCTGCCGCTTAAAGAGGTGGTGGCCTATTTTACCGACATGAACGCCAAAATGCTCGATATTATCGCGACATCTTCGAAACTCTCGCCCGAAGAGCGGATCACCAAAGATCTTGTCGCATATACGTCGTTTCTGAAATCGAAAGAGCGTGCGGGTGTAGAGAGGGCGGTTTTGAGCGGAACCTTCGCGGCCGATGCCTTTTCGCCCGGCATGTACCGCAAACTGATAGTGCTTATAGCGGAGCAGAACGCCTACCTGGACGATTTTCTATCGTTCGCCCCCGACCCTATGGTTGCTTACTATAAAAAGGCGATACAAGACAAGTCGTTCGACCTTGTCAGAAAGATGAGAGATATAGCCATTTCCCATCAGGAGGGCAACTTCAACGTAGATGCGGAGTACTGGTTCGACACGATCACCAGAAAGATCAATATACTCAAAAAGATCGACGACAAGATAGCGGCCCAGATAAACCGAGACCTCGACAGTTTCCACGATACGGCCATAATGGAAGCGGTCGCGGGAGGATTGATAATTCTGCTTATGCTGGTGATTGCGGGTCTATCGGTTAAAGATCTGCAGATGCGCCTGAACTCGTTGAAGAGTCTTATTACGAATATAGCATCTTCCAAAGATCTCACGACCGAAATCAGAATCTACGAGCACGACGAGTTCGGAAGCATCAGAGAGGCGCTGAAAGAGTTTTTGAGATCGCTACACGAGTTCGCCTCGCACGCGCAAAACAGCGCGAACGAAAACAGGCGCACAACCGCCGTTTTGGATGAGACATTCAGGCAAATTTCGTCGAATATCAGAAAAGAGTCGACCATAATTGAAGAGGGTGCGAACGAAGCGTCACAACTGAAAGAGAAACTTGTGGCCAGCAACCGTGAAGTAACCGCCACGAAAGAGAATATGACAAATGCCAACAGAAGTCTCGGCGGAGCGATCGAGCTGATAGAGAGTACGATACGCCAGATCGAGAACAACGCGGTAGTGGAGCATGAGCTCGCCGAGAGACTCAAGCAGCTGAGCCAGGATGCGGAACAGGTAAAAGAGGTCCTCACCGTCATAAGCGACATAGCCGACCAGACGAATCTTCTGGCGCTAAACGCCGCGATAGAGGCGGCACGCGCCGGTGAACACGGCAGGGGCTTCGCCGTCGTGGCGGACGAGGTGAGAAAGCTTGCGGAGCGTACGCAAAAGAGCCTCGCCGATATCAACGCGACCATAAATATAATAGTCCAGGCCATTATGGACAGCAGCGGGGAGATGAACCGAAACATAGAGAACGTCAACCGCCTCACAGAGGACGCTTCACAGGTTCAAAGCGAGATCGGAGAGGTCTCTTCCAACATGACGGAAGCGGTCGGAAGTGTCGAAAAAACAGCCGCTGCCGTTGAAGAGGCGGCCTCCATAATGGAAGCGTTCATAGAGAAGATGTACGAGATAAAAAGGCTCTCCGAAATAAACAGAGACGGCATAGAGAAGAGCGACGAGAGCATAAAACATATAGGCGAGCTGGCCAACGAGGTGCTTCGGCAGATCAGCCAGTTCAAAGTGTAGAGGCGCCTTACCTGCTCTCTATCGCCTCTATCACCCCATCGAGATTTTTGGAGTAGGCGAAGCAGCTTTTAAAGTCGCAAGCCTGCCAGATGTCGGTACCGGCCGCACTCTTTAAGAGGAACGGATAGTCGATCCTCTCTATTTTCGAGATATTTTTCAAAAGATTCTCCCTTGAACTCTTTACAACGACCACACCCTTTTCGAGCCTGAGGTATGCCCTGAGCGCTTCCGGGTAGTCGTCAGGTGAACCGTTTATGAGTGCACCGAAAGCCCGGAGGCTCTCTCTCGCCAGCGCTTCGTCTTTAAAAGAGCTCTCGAGCACCGCCAGAGAGATCAGGTTGTTTATCTGAACGGATAGCGCAGATCTGTAGTAGCTGTCGCTTATATCCGCATAACTCTTCGGCTCTCCGGCTCCAAGGAGCCATCTACCGTCAATATAGAACCTCTTTCGTGCCTGCTCGGAAAACCTCTTCGCATCCTCGAGGTAGCTCTTTTCGAGCGTCGTCTCGTAAGCGCTCAAAGCCGCATCGGCGAAAAAGGCGTAATCTTCCAAAAGCCCCTCCTGCGAAGGGGTTTTGCCGTATAGCACCTGATGAAAAAGGCTCCCGTCCTCTTTGGACATAACTCTTTTGAGCGCACTGTACGATCTTTTCGCCTCGTAAAGATAGGCGGCATCCGTTTTCGAAGCCCTAAAAAGGGCTTTTATCATCATCGCGTTCCATGCGGTGATGATCTTTTTGTCGATAAACGGATAGTCTCTGCCCTCCCTCATCCTCTTTAAGACGGCGACCCCTCTTTTGAAGCTCTCCGGCTCCTTTGCCGAGACTCTTCTTGCATGGGAGTATTCGGTATCGAAATTTCCATCTTCGGTAATATCGAGATATGCCAGAAACTCTTTCGCCTCTTTTTCGTCGAAGCCGTTTTCCAGGAGCGCTTTCAGAGCCTCGTCGTACCGGTAGAGGAAATAGGCCCCCTCCCCTTCGGCGCTGTCGGCATCGCTCGCGCTGAAATAGAGCCCCTCCGGGGTTCTGAACCTGCGGTCGATCTCCGCTATCGTATCTTTTGCCACCTCCCGGTAGCGCTCTTTCGACGTCATCTTCCAGGCATCCACATATAGTGGAATCAACTCCGCATTCGTATAGAGCATCTTTTCAAAATGGGGCATTCTCCACCGCCTGTCTACGCAGTATCGGAAAAATGCCCCCTCTATCTGGTCGTACAGGCCGCCTCTTTGCATGCTCTCGAGCGTCTGGAGAGCCATCATCTTCGCCCGCTCATCTCCGGTTAGCCTGTATATATCGAAAAGCAGAGCGATTCTCGAGCTTTCTGGAAACTTCGGGCGCTCTCCGAACCCTCCGTAGAGCCTGTCGTAATATCCCCAAATCCGCCGCAGCGCCTCTTTGGCAAGCTTGTCGCCTTTTTGCAGCCTCTGGGCGGGCAGCTTTTGCGAATCTTTTAAAAGCTTCTCTACAGCCTCCGCCCTTTTCATAACGCTCTCTTTGTCCGAGGCGTAGAGTCTGCCAAGAGCGGGAATGAGGCTCTTCATACCCTTCACGCCGTATGAATCTTCGGGCGGTATATAGGTGGCGGCGAAAAAGGGCTTGAGATCTTCGGTAAGAAAGACGGTAAGTGGCCATCCGCCTCCCCTTCTGTTTAGAATGGAGTAGATACGCTGAAAGTGCCTGTCAAGATGCGGCATCCGCTCCCTGTCGACTTTTACCGGAACGAACCAGCGGTTGATCAGCTCGGCTATCTCTTCGTTTTCGAAAGACTCCTCCTCCATTACATGGCACCAGTGGCAGGTGCTGTAGCCTATGGAGAGGAGTATCGGTTTGTGCTCCCTTTTGGCCTTCTCGAACGCCTCCTCTCCCCACGGGTACCAATCTACCGGGTTGTGCGCATGCTGCTGAAGATAGGGGGAGTCCTCGTCTATCAGGCGGTTTGTATATCTGTGCCCGTCGCCCCCCTGCAGGAGAAGGGTCGAAAAGAGTATCGGTAAAAAAAGGCGCA
>WGAW01000113.1 GCA_015494675.1 Hydrogenimonas sp.
GTGTCGAGACGAAGGTTAGCCATGAGAGTGTTTCAAGCGTATCGGAAAGCTCTCGTGCAAAAGTGGACTCATCATCGGTAAGGGAGCCTGCACCCCTGATGTATAGCAGTGTCCCGTCAAGAAGCGCATCTCGAAGCAGGCTCTTTATCAGTGAACGGTTTTTCCGCTCCTCCGGGACCCTGTCGATCTCCAGGGTACCCAAGCCGAATCCGAATTTCGAAGCGACCGCCAGTGCCGCGAGACGGTTCTGCTCTTCGTTTGCGCCGAAAAGATTGATCAGGAGCGGCTCTCTTCTTTCGCGCATCAGCTCTATCTTTTTCAAAAGTGAGGCCTCGGCTTCCAAAGAGCTGTCGGGGGGCGTCACGGTGTAAAATGGGCGAAGGGTCTCGTCGTGCCGGCTTTTACCCAGCAGATAAGTGAGTACAGAATCGGAGAGAGACAAGGGAGAGGCGAAAAAAGGGGTATTCGGTAACTGCCGCACCTCTAAAAGTCCAAACAGTAAAAGGGGGGACTTCTCGTCTCTAAAGTAGCCGAGAATATCTTTGTACTCTTTGCCCTCTTTTGCGAAGAGCGAAGCGACAAGGTGGACCGTAGGGTAACACTTCTCCATATTGTCCTGAAGATAGGCGAAAACCCTTCCATACTTCGGGTCGGCCTCCGCCGCAAAGAGAAGCAGCACCACTTTTCGCTCGAAAGTGTCGAGTCCGAACCTCTCGCAAAGTAGCTCGAATTCGGAAAGGTCGAACCCGTCCGGCATAGGCTCGTCGAGCTCTTTTATGATCTTCTCCCTTGAGAGAAAAAAGGGGTTCTCGGCCCCTGACTCATCGCCTTTTGTTACAAAGCTCTCCAACTCATCTTTCAAAAGAGAGTCCAGGTAGCTAAAAGATGACATAACTCTCCAATTCCGAATGCAGCACTCTCTCGACCGTCAGGTATTTTAAAAATGTCTGCCGTGCATAGGGTACCTCTATTTTAACAAAATCCGAGCTGAATATGGGCAAAAAAGTAACATAACTACCCCCTCTCTCCATGTGGCATCATGAAAATAACCGCCGCTAATATATGGAATATGTATTATGTTATAACCCATTCCAAATTATTTCCAATACAGCAAAAGGGGAAGAGTATGAAGGGAGAGTTGTTTATAAAGTTGGCGGCACTGCTTTGCGCGGCAGCCGTTTCGGGTTGGTCATATACGTTGAAAGAGGCGATGCTGCATACAATCGATACCAACCCGGTTCTTCAGGAGAGGATCAAAAACTACAACGCCACACTGCAGGATGTCGAAATTGCAAAAAGCGGCTGGCTTCCGAAGGTGGATTATAGCGGAAATGTAGGCTTCGAAAGTGCAAACAATCTAAACTCCGGATACGACTGGAGCGACTACACGCTATATGAAAACAGTCTGGTGCTTACTCAGAATATTTTCAACGGCTGGAGCACGACTCACCGCATAGAGACACAGAAAGCGAGGCTTCTGGCCGCCGCGTACAGCTATGTGGAGAGTGTTCAGGATGTGGGGTACAACCTAACAAGATATTACCTTGAGGTGATAAAGAACAGGGAGCTATTGAAGATCGCGGAAGAGAATATTCGCATAAACGAAGAGATTTTCAATAAGGTCAACAAGCTCTACAACAGCGGACTCACCACCAAATCGGAGATGGAGAAGGCCGCCGCGTCACTGGCTCTTGCGAGGTCGAACCGTGTGGTGCAGCGAAACAATCTGCAGGATGCCGTATATCAGTATAAATACTATTTCGGCAAAAAAGTGGACCCTGCAAGGTTTGAAGAGCCCGATCTTAACCTTCCTCTTCCGAAAAGTTACAAGGATGGGGTCGACTTCGCTCTGAAAAACAACCCGTCACTGCTGGTTCAGAGGTACAACATCAGGGTCGCACAAGAGGATTACAAAGAGAAGTTTAGCGGTTTTTATCCGAAGCTCGACTTCAGGGCCAGCTGGTCGTGGAACAGGAACACCAACGGGGCCAATTACGGACGTGACGACAGAACGAGAGTGGGCCTTTTGGCGACATACAATCTGTTCAACGGCTTTGCGGACAGCGCCGCCATCCAAAAGGGTGTCAGCACAATCCAGAGGGAGGTTATGACGAGAGGCGATATGCTCAGAAAGACTGAAGAGAGTTTCGATCTTTCGTGGGCGGCATACAAAAACCTGAAAGAGAAGCTTGCAAACCTGCAGGAGTATAAGTTACACGCGGTCAGGACCCTAAGGCTATACTCCAAAGAGTACGAGATGGGCAGAAGATCTCTGCTCGATCTGCTATCCGCCCAAAGCGACCTCATAAACGCGAAATCGCAGATAGCTGCCACGAAATACGACTATCTGTTTTCTAAATTCAGAATTCTCGATGCCATGGGCATAATGGTACCGGCAATCGTGGGAAGGGCCCAAATATACAGAGAGAGGGTTGCGCTCGTGCCGGAAGCCGAAGTTGAAAAAGATTCTCTTCCCGCCGATATACTTGAGAAAAACGACAGGTTTTTGCAGGCTCTGGAGAAGAGACGCATAGGCAAAGCGGTCTCAAAATAGTCTGTTCGACAACAGAATCGATCGGTGAGGTGAATGGAAGAGTTTGAAGATGCGTACGATCCTCTACTTAAATCACTGGTAATATTTACCAAACTATACCATAAGCCGTACTCCGCGGAGTCCCTTATACACGGGCTTCCGCTCGAAGAGGAGAACGGCAGGGCCGTACTTTTCAGCCTGAAAAAGGCAAGAGGCCTCATGTCGAGGGCTGCAGGGAGAGCGGGGCTGAAGTCTACGCTCGTAAAGAGGAGTTTGGAAGAGATTTCAGAGCTCTATCTTCCTATGATACTTCTTCTTAAAAACGGTCAGGCCCTCATACTTGAACGGTTTGACGAGAGCGGCAAAAGGGCCAAGGTTGTCCTTCCCGATGCCGGAGAGACACACGAATGGATCGACGTTCATAGGCTCGAAAAGGAGTATACGGGTTACGGGTTTCTTCTAAAGAGGGTCTACGATTACGGCGACAGGGAGCACAGAAGACTCAAGCTCGAGAGCAGCCACTGGTTTTGGGACAGCATAAAGTACTCATACGGCATCTACAGGGATGTGATACTCGCTTCCGTGCTGGTAAACATATTTGTTCTAGCAACCCCTCTTTTTACAAGAACGGTCTACAACAGGGTAATACCCAATCAGGCCGTTGAGACCCTCTGGTATTTCGCAGGCGGCGTTATTGTCATATATCTTCTCGATCTTTTCCTGAAACTGATACGTACATACTTTCTCGAGATCGCCGCCAAGAAGTCGGACATTATAATGTCGTCGGTAATCTTCGAGAAGGTTTTGGATATGAAGATGAAGGGGATGCCCAAATCGATAGGCTCCTTCGCAAGCAACCTCAAAGATTTCGACTCTATCAGAAACTTTCTAACATCCGCCACGCTGACCACCCTTATAGATATACCGTTCGCGATACTTTTTCTCTTCGTGATATGGTATCTCGGCGGTGCCGTCGTATGGGTTCCCATAGCTACAATCGTACTGATTCTGGGCTATGCGCTCTTTATCAGGAAACCGCTGTATAGGAGGATAGAGCAGACACACCAGGCCGCGGCACATAAAAACGGCATTCTGGTGGAGGCGCTTCACAATCTCGAGACCATAAAGACATTGGGTGCTGCGGGCAGGATTCAGTGGGAGTGGGAGGAGGCTACGGGAGAGATGGCCGACAGAAGCCTCTCGGCCAGGCTGATGTCAGCCTCTTTGCCGGCCGTTACATCTTTTTTGGTCCAGTTCAACACCGTTTTCGTAGTGGTTGTAGGGGTATATCTCATAAAAGAGGGCCAGATGACGATGGGTGACCTGATCGCGATAGTCATTCTCGTTTCAAGAACTGTGGCCCCTATGGGACAGGCGGCATCTTTGATTGCCAACTACGAAGATGTCAGGTCGGTATACAGGATGATGGAAGAGATAGTCAACAAACCGGTAGAGCGCCCGAGGGCCAAAGAGTTCGTACAAAAGCCCCAGTTCAGAGGCAAAATAGAGTTCAAAGATGTCACTTTCCGCTACCCGGACGAAGAGAAACCCGCACTCAATGGGGTCTCGTTCAAGATTGAGCCGGGGGAGAAGGTGGGGCTTATAGGGCGCATAGGTTCGGGCAAGAGTACGCTGCTGAAGCTGCTGATGCATCTCTACGAGCCCGACAGCGGCTCCATACTTCTCGACGATATAGATATCAAGCAGATCGATCCGGCGGATCTAAGGGCCAATGTATCGTACGTAGATCAGCATGTGAAACTCTTTAGGGGGACCCTCAAAGAGAATATCAAGTTCGCCAACCCGTACATCGACGACGCCGCCATGCTCGAAGCGGCCGCGGCCGCCGGTGTAGACGAGTTTGTCCGGCTTCATCCGAAGGGGTATGAGATGCCGATAGGTGAGCAGGGGTACGGCCTCTCCGGAGGGCAGAGGCAGGCGGTAGCTATCGCGCGTGCCGTTTTGAGAAGGAGTCCGATCGTTCTGATGGACGAGCCGACGAATGCGATGGACCAGGTGACGGAGGGGCGCATACTCGAGATGTTCAAGGGGCACTTCAAAGATAGAACAGTCATACTCTCCACGCAGAAACTATCGCTGCTCGATGCGGTGGATAGAGTGATAGTCATGCATCACGGCGAGGTATATCTGGACGGTCCCAAAAATGAGGTTCTGGCCCGTTTAAGAGGTGACAGAGATGTTCAGACGCAAAAATGAGCCGCACTCCAGGGAGCTGGAGTTTCTCGAAAGCCTTAGCGGTGCCGTACTGCACACCGCACCGCGCCGCAACAGGGTGGTTCTATACTTCTGGCTGGTTACGGTCGCTCTGTTTCTGTTGTGGGCTTCGATAGCGAAAGTGGACGAGATAGTGAGATCCGAAGGCAAGATTGTGCCATCCGGCGAGAACAAGGTCCTTCAGAACCTCGAAGGGGGGATAGTCGAGGCGATAATGGTCAAAGAGGGCGATACGGTCGAGAAGGGGCAGGTACTTTTGAAGATAAAGAACATCCACTCGAAAACGGAACTTGCCGGTTATATCAGCAGGTACAACGAGCTGAAAGCGCGGGCGGCGCGGCTGGAAGCCGAAGCCAAAGAGGACCCCCTGAAATTCGACGACAAGATGATAAAAGAGCATCCGAATCTCGTTCGGCGCGAGAGGAGTCTTTATGAAGCGAACATGAAGAGGCTCGATGCAAAGATACAGACGCTGAAAAAGCAGATAGAGCAAAAAAGGGACCGGCTCGATGAGTCGAAGGCGAAACTGGCGAACCTCCGCAGAAGCTACAGGCTCATAGAGGAGGAGATAAAGATGAGCGAGCCGATGGTCAAGGAGGGGGTCAAGTCGAAAGTGGACTTCCTGAAACTCAAAAGGGAGGCCAACTCCATAAAGACCGAAATAGATACCGTGAGAGGTTCCATTCCGAGAATAGAGTCGGCCATATCCGAAATCGAGAGCCGAATAAAAGAGACAAAGCTGGAGTTTAAAAGCGCCTCCGAAAAGGAGATGAACGAAGCGCTGGGAGAGATGGAGCGCCTGAAGGAGAAGATAAAAGCGTTCAGGGATTCGGTAGAGAGGACACTGGTGCGCTCCCCTGTAGACGGCGTGGTAAAGAGGGTGTTCGTCAACACTATCGGCGGCGTCGTCAAGCCCGGCATGGATCTTTTAGAGATCGTTCCTCTCGACAAGAAGTTGATTGCCGAGGTGAAGGTTAGCCCCAAAGATATCGCCTTCATATATCCGGGGCAGAAGGCTCTACTCAAATTTACCGCGTATGACTTCTCCATATACGGAGGTCTTGCGGGAAAGGTGATAGGCATAAGCCCCGATACGGTTACGGATAGAAAAGATAGAACCTTCTACATAGTGAGAATACAGACGGACGGAAACTTTCTCTTTTCGGGAGGAAAAAAACTGAAAATCATTCCGGGAATGGTTGTAAATGCCGATATAGTAACCGGTGAGAGGACCATTTTGGAGTACCTGCTCAAGCCGCTGATACATAGCAAAGACTACATCTTTACGGAGCACTGATGGTAGTAGAGTTGATGAGTGAAAATATCGAGCTGCTTGAGAGGTGGAGCTCCATCTTGAAAGATTACGAGACAAAATATATAGAGAGAATCGTAGAGGACGGAAGCGAAAAAGTGGTTCTAGCGGACCTCGCTACAAATGCAAAAGATATCGCAAACCATCTGAAAAGCTCTCCGCGGAGCGAAATCGCAATTATAGCGCTTGAAGGGGCTCCCTCCACGGAGAGGGGTAAAACTCTGCTAAGCAACGGTGTAAAAGGGTACGGCAACGCGTATATGCAGCCTATTCATCTAAAATCGTGCGTAGAGAGTGTCGCCGGCGGGTTTGTCTGGGTATATCCGGAGCTCGTCAGAGAGATGGTCTCATACTTTGAACCCGGCGCCCGGGAGGACGACAATGGCGCCCTTCCCGATATTTTTACGGAGAGGGAGAAGCAGATCGTATCTCTCCTTCTGAAAGGCAAGAGCAACAGAGAGATTTCGGAAGCGCTCGACGTTACAGAAAGAACCGTAAAAGCGCATCTGGGTAATGCATATAGAAAACTGGGCGTAACCAACAGGCTGGAGCTTGTGACGAGGCTGAAAAGCGGTATATAACTCCTATTGTACTTCGGTACAGTAGAAACGAATCGCCGCGATTATATAAAATTCTCTATGATCATAAATTGGGTACCGGCTTTATGCAAAAGATCGGTTATGCGGCATGAACGTAAAGATCGCGCCGCTGCGAGATTTTTTGTGTAAGGCCGGTAAAGTCGTACAAAAGGAGTTTCGATGGCTCAGATAGTAGGTTATGTAAAGAGTGTTTCGGGAAAGTTCGTCGCCAAATCGACAAACGGAGAAGAGCGTATACTGAAAGTGGGAGACCCCATCTACGCATACGACTATGTGTATGACCCGTCAGGCTCGATGAGTGACAAGATCGTCATAGATCTCGTCTCCGCGGATGAAGATCTCTCTTTCAGCGGAACGACGGAGATCGTGTTTGATGAGTCGGTTGTCTCCTCTGATACACTTGTAGCCGAATCGGTTCTCAGGGAGGCCGACGTGAAATCGGCCCTGGCGAAAGTAGATAACTCCGATCAGGACTATATGGACGAGATTTTAAAAGAGTTCGGTGATATCGATGTAGAGGAGACGGCTGCGGGAGAAGAGAAAGAGGAGGGGGGCGTAGTATCGTCGGCCTATACGGACAAATTTGCGGCATCGGAAAACGCGGCAGCCGACGTGAAGTCATCTCTTCGAAATGTCGAGTCTCACAGCTATACCCTAGAAGATGGCTATAAGCAGGGGGTCGGCGACAACCTCTTCGCCGCTTCGCTCTTTTCCGCTTCTACCGCCTCGGCAGCGGCGAATGCAGCCGAGCCTGCGACACCGGTGAGCCCTGTGGCTCCAACAAACGACAATACCGCGCAGACCCCGGTTCAGCCTGTTCAGCCCATTATAGATGCTGTCACATACAACTTCATCGATATTCACGACCCGAACGGTGACGGCGTTTTGAACGCGCAAGAGGCTTCCAACCTCTCTCTATCTGGAAGTGTAGAGCCGGGAAGTACGATAGATTCGGTGAGGATCAGCGACGGAGTCCATACATATATAGTTCCCGAGTCTAAAATAGTCTACGACCCCCAAACCGGAAACTTCAAAATCGATGGTGTAGATATAAGCGATCTTTCCGACGGCCGGCTCACCATCAGTGTGACCAGTTCGGACAGATTCGGAAACAGTGCGACATCGACCGATACCGTAGAGAAAGATACCACTCCTCCGAAAATAAGTGTGGACGCACCCGACAATACCGACGATATAACACCGCTCATAACCGGCCGGACCGATGCCCCTGACGGCACCAAGGTGACAATCGAGGTAACCGATGCCGATGGAAATGTACAGACCGTCGAAGCTGTAGTTCAGGATGGAGAGTTTTCCGCAGAGGTGCCGGAGCCGCTTCCGAACGGAACATACAGTGTGAGCGCCACGGTCTCCGACAGCGCAGGAAACAGTGCTACCGCAGAGGATACAAACAATATCGTCTATCTCGTAAGGGCTCCTGTGGTTACGATAACCGAGGATGCAAATAACGACGGCTACATAAACTCTTCGGAGCTTAACGGAGATCTGGATGTCAGAATAGATGTGAGCGGCTCTTCGGTAGGTGATCGTCTTGTCATCACCAACCCCGACGGCACGACAACCGACGTGACGATAACCCAGAGTATGATCGACAGCGGCTACACACTCTCATATCCGGCCCCCTCAAACGGCTCTTCGATAGAGGTTTCGGCCAAGATCGTAGACTCAGCGGGCA
>WGAW01000114.1 GCA_015494675.1 Hydrogenimonas sp.
GCTTTTGTGATTACATCTTCGGTGGTGTTGTCATCGTAGAGTGCGGTAAGTGTCAGGGTGGTATTGCTCTCTTTGGGCAGCTTCGTGACCGGAAGCTCGAGGATTATTTTCTTTATTTTAACCCGTTTTACACCGGCAGCGGGTGTCAAGGATGTCAGATGGGCGGAAGATAGAGCATCACCCGCTTCAAGGGAGAGTACCAGCAGAAGAGCCGCTGCGAGATTCATGAAAAACCGGTTCATAACGGAAGCCTTTGTTTTGAGTGGAGCTTTTTTGTTAAGGAGTATTATATAATTGCCGCTCTTTGTATATTATTACAAAATCCGGCAGCTGGGGGTCAAGAGTCAAATCTTAAACGGGATGAGATTGAAAATCGGCAGGCGGTTCGATCTATTCTTTATGACTATATTGCTAAAATCGAATAGCAGCATTACTGTGATTCATCTTAAAGCTTAGTGATTACGGCGGCCGCAACCGCCCTCTCCTGGCGTCACGGCTTGCGAATGCCGATCCGGTTCATCTGCGCATTATCCACAGTACTGCGAAATGGCAGCGTATCGTCGTTAGCTGTCAGGTATCTGGTGCTATTGCGATACTTGTACCCTCCGTTGTCCCAGAAACTCTTTTCGGCAATCGTACTGTTTATCTTTTTTGCACCTCTTTACCCGAGTGCGTTTTGCAGGTAGCGGATGCGTGTACCGTAGTCAAGTATGATTTTTCAAGACCCTGTGGTATCGCAGATGTAAGTAGTCGCTCCTTCGGGAGAGCTCTTTTCGATCAGGAAACCGTCTTCATGAGGATCTATGAAAAGTTTAAGGCATGTAGCTAAATATTTTCTCTAAAACAGACGATATTGGAACAACAACGAAACTATAGGAGTCCATAATGAGAAAAGGCTTTACACTCATAGAGTTGATCTTCGTGATCATAATAATAGGAATACTTGCCGGTGTGGCGATTCCGAAGTACAAGGGAATGAAGCAAAACGCCGAAGTGACCAACGTCTTCAAAGTGGTGCAGGATGCCGTCTCTTCCGTGCCGCCCGCATATCTGAACCTGCTCGATCTTAACGGAACCGACGCCAATATTACCGATATTTTCGAGGTTAAAGGGTCTCCTTACTGGAGCATAAACGCCACATACAACGCATCTTCGTCGGCGTGGGAGTACAAGGGCAAAAACGGTGAGCTCAACGCGACTATTCTCATAGACCATACACAGAATCCACCGGTTCTCTCTACAGAGATCAAAGTTGTGAACGACTCTACGAACCTCAAATACCAGAAGCTCAAAAGGCTAGTATCTCCGAACTCTACGTTCAACGGCACTTATACCGTAAACATATCTTTGCAGTAGACGCATGAAAAGAGCCGCTTTCACCCTTATCGAGCTGATATTTGTCATTCTTCTCATAGGGGTGCTCGGCGGCGTTGCCGTCCCAAAATTTCTGGGAATGCGCGACAATGCCAAAATAACCTCGGAACTCTCCACCGCCTCATCGGTTCAGACAGCGATAGACGCATGCCACGGAGAGTGGATAATAAACGAAGGCTCGTTTACCTGCGGTTTCGACATAGACCCTTCCGACCCCGCGCAGTTTGACGCCGCAAACGGATACCCGATCAAACTCGGCAGCAGCGACACCGCCCCATTCGACAAAATATTGAAAAACGGAAAAAACGTAAAGTGGGTAAAAGGATCCGACGGCTATTACAGGGGCCCCGCATCCAACAGCGGAGTAAAGGCGGCGTCACCGGATATTGCCGGCAAACCCGACGCAAACGACTACTGGGAATACAACAGCACCTCCGGCACCTTCTCTCTTATCGACAATTGAGAGGCCGCCGCGAAACGGCAAGCCTCTACATCTGTGTCAATTTTCTGATAATCCAGAGTCCAAATGCCAGAATGAGTGTACTTATCACCGCAACGGTGATCGTTCCCAGTTCGCTCTCCATTACATCCCCATCACTTCGGCCATGCTCCACATGGGCAGGAATATTCCAAGCGCCAGCACCAATACAAAACCGGCTATCGCGGCTATCAGGATCGGTTCAATCATCGATGCAACATTGTCGACTATGTGCTGGTACCTCTCCTGATAGTAGTCGGTGACCTTCTGAAGCATCGTACCCAGTGCACCGCCCTGCTCGCCCGCCTTTACCATCTGCACTATCATGTTCGCGAAGAGTCCGCTCTCCTCGAAGCCGCTGTGAAGCGGACGCCCCTCCTCTATGGCCCTTCTTATCATCTCGAGCCGTTTTCTCATATAGCTGTTCTCCACTACGCCTATGGCCGCATCGAGTGCATCGGTTATCGGAATACCGGCATTTAGCAAAACGTTGAATATATAGACGAAGCGTCCAACCATCGCATAGTGCGTCACCTTGCCGACGATATATACTTTAAGCAGCAGACGGTCCGCTTCGAGCCTGACTTTTTCATATTTTCCGTAAATGTACGAAAAGGTGAGGCTCAAAACAACGGCACCCGCTACGATGAAGGGGCCGAATTTCGTCATCGCATGCTCCACCCAGATCAGAAGCTGTGTCGGGAAGGGCAGATCGGCCCCGCTTTCGGCGAATATCTCCTGAAACTGCGGAACGACCATGACGATTACGACAACAAAAGCGAGCATCATCGCAATGATCGTAAAGAGCGGATAGCGCGTCGCCCGCACGAGTTCACGCCTGTTGTGCTGGATCTGCTCGAGTATCTCTGCCAGTTTTTTTATCGAGTCGGAGAGCGTTCCGGTCTGCTCGCCCAGGTTGAACATGGAGAGCGAGATGCTGCCGAGCTGAACACTGAAAGGTTTGAGCGCTTCGCTGAGACTCACACCGCTCTCGATGTCCGAGAGTACCGAGCGCAGAATCTCTTTAAGCATCTCGTCGTCGGTGGAGCGTATCGCCTCTTCGAGGCAGTGGTTTATCGGAAGTCCGGCATCAAGCATAACCGATATCTGCCTGAGTGTCGCTATGTAAGGCTCCTGAGCCACCCTTTTGCGACGCACCGGCGACCTGTAAGCCTCTACCCATTTTTCAAATATGAGCGAAAGCGGCTTCGAGACCTCCTTTACCGAGAGCATAACGCCTAGGGTGCGCTGCCTGAACTCGGTTATCGCATCCATTTTCGACTGCGCCTCGAGTACGACCGATTCGCGCCTGTTCCCCTGCCTGTAATCTATCCTGAAGTATCGCATATTCAGCTCCGGGTAACCCTCAAGATCTCTTCGAGGGTTGTTACTCCCCTTAACGCTTTATCTACCCCGTCTTCGACCATCGGGCGGTACTGCCCCGCTTCGAGCGCCGTTTTTGCTATCTCGAGCCTCGATGCCCCTTCGGAGATCTTCTGTGCGACCGCTTCATTTACGCTCATTATCTCTACTATCAGCGTTCTGCCCATGTAGCCGGTCATCTCGCACTCGGGGCACCCTTTGCCCCTGTAGAAGACCGGATTTTCGGGCAGGTACTTCTCTACCCTCTTTATCAGGTCGTGGTGGGGCCTGCTCTCGGTTTTGCAGTAGGGGCAGATTTTACGCACGAGGCGCTGCGCCACCACGGCTATAAGGGCATCGGCTATCAGATATGGCTCAAGCCCCATCTGCACCATCCTGCTGACGGCGCTCGGAGCGTCGTTTGTATGCAGTGTGGAGAAGACGAGGTGCCCGGTAAGCGATGCCTGGGCGGCCGCGGAGAGCGTCTCGAAGTCGCGGATTTCGCCCACCATTATGATGTCGGGGTCCTGCCTCAGAAAAGATTTCAGCGCCTTCGCGAATGTAAAGCCGATCTTTTCATTTACCTGCACCTGCTGAATGAGAGGGAGCTGGTACTCTACGGGGTCCTCTATGGTCAGCACCTTGTTTTCGATGCTTTTAATCTCGTTCAAAGCGGCATACAGGGTCGTCGTCTTTCCGCTGCCCGTAGGGCCCGTGAGCAGAACTATGCCGTAGGGCTGGTGAATCACCTCATGGAAGGTTTTGAGATTCTCCTCTTCGAACCCGAGTTCCGACATCTTCATCAGAACCTTCTGCTGGTCGAGAATACGCATCACTATCGACTCGCCGTGCAGGGTTGGAGTCGCCGAGAGCCTGAAGTCGTACTCTTTGCCGTCGACGACCAGCATGAACCTGCCGTCCTGCGACTTTCTGCGCTCGGATATGTCTAGGTTTCCAAGTATTTTTATGCGCGAAGCGAGGGCGGTGTAGACCTCGAGATCGAAGACGAAGGTCTCGTGAAGTACCCCGTCTACCCTGGCACGCACCGATACCTCGTAGGCGTCCGGCTCTATGTGCA
>WGAW01000115.1 GCA_015494675.1 Hydrogenimonas sp.
CCGGCTCTATATTTCGGAAATATAATCATGTCGACGGTACTCTTTTTTCGAGAAAGATTCAATGGCGGCGCAAATTTGACTCTTTGGCCGTCAAAACGCAGATAGCTCTCTTTTTGCGAAAGAGCCGGAATGTTGTTTTGCAAAACTCTCCAGCTCCCCTCTTTGATATTCATGCAAAACGGAATGGAAGATAACGCTCCTTCATGATCGACAAGAGCAATCTCGTCTGAAAAAAGAGAGTGCCCGTCTGCTGCCAGCGCCGCCGTCAGAGTACTTTTGCCCGAACCGCTGGAGCCGGGAAATATGACGGTTTTGGATTCTATGGCCACAGCCCCCGCATGAATCGCCATCAGATATGGCTCGGACTGATAGTGAACTATTATCATATTCTCCTGAAGAATCAGCGGTATGGTCTCCTTCGGTGCGGCGGCAGCTACGGGTCTGCCGTTGAAAAGAATCTGCCATTTTGAATCTTTGAGCGAAAAATCTACATTGACCTTTTTTCTGCCGCCGCGCTTAACGCAGAGATGGGCGAAAATCGGATCTATCTTCTTTTTCAGTTCCGGATTATCGAAAGCGACATAAAAGAGAATCCGTCCTGTATCGTAACAGACTCTCTCTTTTTCATCCTCCACAAACTCACCGACTCCAAGCGGAGGCTCATACTCCTCCATATCGTCACTCTCGTACCGGCCGAATCTGAGGTCGATCAGGCTTTTGATATATTTGGCGGGAATTTGAGGGAAAAAAGTATTTATGGAGTTCTCATTATACTTTTGAAGAAGCTCATCTATCTGCAGAAAGAGTGCGGCACTCCCCTTTTCAAGCCCGTAGACACGACCGCTCCTTTTAAAAAAGAGAAAGAGAGATTCATCTTTTATATAAGCGGCTACGGATTGGGCATAGAGAGGACATTTCTGAAACTTTACCAAAAGAGAAGCTTCTCTTCTCTTTTATGTCAAGGGTGGCCATGACCCCAGTGATGTCCGTGACCTCCGTGACCTCCATGATGTCCATGACCCCAGTGATGTCCGTGATGTCCGTGATGTCCATGATGTCCGCAAGAGCCGGATGCCTGCGCTTTTGACGCTCCGGGGCCCATCAACAGATACATCCCAAGCGGCGCCGTCGCGGCAAACCTGCCATATTTAATCATAAAGCTGCGTTTCGCCTCGTCGACTTCGTTTTCTACTGTTTCGTTACTCTTTTCCATTTTACAATCCTTCCATAAGAGTGCACTCTATTTTCATTAAAGCATATTTATAATTATATATATCTTAATCTGTACAAATGTAAAAAGAGTACAAACTGTTTACGGTCGTAAACTGTTTAATACAGCATAACGGATACCATAAAATCCCATGCCGCAACAGTTTCAGTATCGTACAAAACCGCCCATCGCCACATACGTTCCCGGCAGGTGTATAGTTTTTGAGATCCAGAGATAATCGAGATCGAGAGAGTAGAACTTGGCCTCGCAGTTGGCACAGCTGTAGAAGTATCTGCCGCTCTCGTCCACATAGCTGGTATGAGCCTGCGCATTTTTGCCTGCCGCCCACTCCTCCGCCGTAAGGGGCCTGGCGACATCTACATTCGCAACCACTTTCGGACTCTGGGGATTGGAGAGATCGACCACCGTGACGTATGTCGCTTTGTGGTTGGTTACAATTGCCAATCTTTTGGGAACGGAGAAGGTTATATGACCCGCACCCAGACCCGCTTTGAAGCTTGCAACCGCACTCATGCTGTTTTTGTCTACTACATAAACTCTGCCGCTATAGGTAGGGAAAAAGATATATTTGTCGCCGTAAAATCTTGCGTGGTGGGCGCCTCCGTCTTCATGTGCGGCATGGAAAATCGTATCTACGGTTATCTTATCGGCAGAGTCGATCGTGAATTTCATGATTCCGGCAGCCGGAATGGAGCTGTTTTGGGGGTCTTTGGGGCCCTCCAGAACCATATAGTAGGTTCCGTTTCCGGACGAATCGACCTCTGAAGCGATATTGAGCACATGGTGTGCAGTCGTTTCGGTATCTATCTGGGCAAGAGGTGTTTCACTATCTTTGGTGTAAAGAATCAGCTTTCTGTTCACCCTGTCGAGCATTAGAAACCGCTTTCCGTCGGCCAGCCAGAAGGGGTGCCCGGTAGCGTTTCCACCGCCGAAATAGTTTGCGGTGTCTACCGGATGTACCGAAGTATTTACATCTTCCCCGAAATATCGTTTAATCTCATGATCAGTTTTACCGATAGTGACCGACATCGGTTTTGTCTTTCCGGAGACCAGAACGAGATCCAGACCCTCCAGCGTTGCGGTCGATCTCGGGTGAAATTTGAGCGGAATCACCTTCTCTACACTGTTGCTCCTGAAGTTGACAACGGCTATCGAATCGCTCCTGCGTGTCAAAGCGAACGCTTCGGTATCGGTTTCGATATCGACCCCGTAAGGTCCCAGGGCGGGAGATACGTTCAAAACCGCATCGAGGCTCATTCTGTCGACATCTATATTGAAGACTTTCGACGACTCGTAATCTCCGTAGAGTGCATGTGTTTGAAGTGTTGCGTCATGGTCGCCGCTACATCCGCCAAACCCGAAAAGTAGCGCCGTAAGAAGGGCTGCCGCGATACGATTTTCCATCTTCTTTACCTCCTTTGAAACCGTTGTAATATTTAACCGACATTACGCAAAATGCGCGGCAGCGTCTCGGAGTCGAAGATTTCAAGGCTTTAGGTGGCCGCTGGGCCGCTCATCTACTGCCAAGCTACGGGCTCGGCCGGAATTTGCGTAACATCAACTTATGAGTTCAATTATATCGACAAATATATTAAATTTTTTATATTAATATACAATGGTTAACAAAAGGAGAAAGGATAGGCTCAATCGCGGCTGAAAAAGAGAGTGCCCCCTTCATGGCGCCCCTCTATAAGGTAGGCGTAGGCATCTTTTAAGTCGAAACCGCTCGCAAGGAACATCTTTCTGCCCCGTTTCAGCAGAAAGTCGGCGGCTTTGAGCTTCGTGACGATCCCTCCGGTCGCGAACGAAGCGTTCGGCGTACACTCTGCGGAGAGCTCACTTTCCGGAATCTCGTGTACCGCTTTTAGCGGCTTGGCGTCTTCATGACGATTCGGATCTTTGTCGTAATAACTGTCAATATCGGAAAGAATCACGAGAAGCTCCGCATCGAAGTAGTATGCCACATGGGCCGAAAGCTGGTCGTTGTCGCCGAAAACCAACTCCTCTGTGGCAGTTACGTCGTTTTCATTGATAATCGGTACGACACCCTGCCCAAGCAGCGTCTCTACGGCGCACTTTGCATGGTAGGTTCTTTTTCTCGAGTCGAAATCGTCAGCCGTCAGAAGGATCTGTGAGACGGTTATATCGTGTCTGGCGAACTTCTTCTGGTACATCGCTATCAATTTGGGCTGGCCTATCGATGCGAGGGCCTGCCTGTTTGCCACGACCTTCTTATCGAGGCGGCAGACGGTATATCCGGCGGCAACCGCGCCGGAGCTTACCAAAATCGCCTCGACACCCCTCTTTTTTACATCGGCTATCAGATCTACAAGAGCCGCCATACGCTCCTTCGCCACCCTGTTTTGCTCCGTAAGTACTGCGCTGCCGACTTTTATTACTATCCGCTTCAAGACTCTTTTCCCATAACTTCGCTAAGTGCGAATACCAGTGATTTCATGTTGATCCCAGCTATCGACGATATAGCCATCACAAATAGAGGCACTTCGCCCTCTTTGGAGGCATAACCGATATATCTGTCGTCGGTGCCGTACTTTTTCAAACCTTCATTCCCTTTCAGCCCCAAAGATTGAAGCAACCGCTCCATCTTTTCGTTCACCTCATCCTCCGGCAGCGCGTCTATCCGTGTCAGCGCTATGGCGAACGGGCGCTTGGCAAGCTTGTCGCTGTAGCGCTCGAGTTCGCGTTTCAGGGCTTCGTACTGGTGTTCGACTTCACGATAGTTTGCCGCATCGATCATAAGCAGAAGTGTTTTTGTACGCTCGATATGTTTCAAAAACTCTATCCCGAGCCCCCTGCCGTCGCTGGCACCTTCGATGATTCCCGGAATATCGGCCATGACAAACGATCTAAACTCGTCTACCGCAACGACACCGAGCTTCGGGGTGAGTGTGGTGAACTCGTAGTTCGCAACCTCGGGGTGCGCGTTCGAGATTTTCGAAATCAGTGTCGATTTTCCGACATTCGGAAAACCGACGAGTCCGACATCCGCTATAAGTTTTAGTTCTAACCGAACCTCTCTCTCCTCCCCCGGTTCACCGGGCTGGGAGTATGTCGGCCGCTGATTCGTGGAAGACTTGAAGTGGACGTTCCCGAGTCCTCCTTTTCCACCCCGCAGAAACTTCACCTTCTGCCCGTCCTGCGTCAGGTCCAGAAGCACCTCTCCGCTTCTTTTGTCTATAACCTGCGTACCCGGAGGCACCTTGACATACAGAGACTCCCCGGTCTTTCCTGCACACTTTCTGGGCTGGCCGGGCCGGCCGTTTTGTGCCTTCAGGTCTGTTTTGCCCTTGAAGTGCGAGAGTGTGTCGGTATTTTTGTCCACGACAAACCAGACATCCCCGCCGCGCCCTCCGTCACCGCCGTCGGGACCGCCCTTGGGTACAAACTTTTCACGGCGAAAAGAGGAGCAGCCCTGCCCGCCTTTGCCGGAACTGAGCTTCAGTTCAACACTGTCTACAAACATATATTGTCGCCTCGATTTTTTGGTTTAAAATATCAGAATTTAAGGAAAATGTCAAAAAAGACGGAGTAGGATGTGCGGTGCTTCAAGCACCGCAAAGTTGGATTATGCGGGGTAGACGGAGACTTTTTTTCTCTTTTTGTCTTTTCTCTCATATTTGACGACGCCGTCTATAAGAGCGAAAAGCGTATGATCCTTACCCATCCCTACGTTGTTGCCCGGGTGGATCTTCGTACCGCGCTGGCGATAGATGATGTTACCGGCGACTACCGCCTCTCCGCCGATCTTCTTTACACCCAGTCTTCGACCCGCTGAATCGCGGTTGTTCTGGGTAGATCCCTGACCTTTCTTGTGAGCCATAACTTCTCCTTAAAACATCTAAATCTTTAAAGCCTCCAAGGGCTTCTGTTACGCTATTTTGGTAATGCGCACTCTTGTGAAATCTCTGCGGAAGCCGCGCTTGAGCTTGCTGTCTTTACGACGTCGTTTCTTGAAGATGACGATCTTTTTCTCACGACCCTCGTTGATCACTTCCGCTTCGACTACAGCGCCGTCGACGAACGGTGTACCCACTTTAAGGTCACCGTCGTTCTCGACAGCCAGTACCTCTTTGATCTCGACTTTGGCTTTCGGCTCAAGGCCCATATGGTCTAGGCAGAGAATATCGCCTTCGTTGACCTTGTACTGCTTGCCGCCATGCTTGATAATTGCTGTCATGCCGTGTCCTTTTGAATTCGTGAAACGATTTTAGTGGCGAATTATATCCATACTATATTTAAGAATAGTTTAATGCACCCCTTTATCATCATCCCGGAATCTGTATATCCGTCAGAGCGATACACTCTATCTCTACGAGAGCGTTTTTCGGCAGAGTTTTCACCGCGACCGTACTGCGTGCCGGTCTATGGTCGCCGAACCACTCCCCGTAGACTTCGTTGACGGCTGCAAAATCGTCCATATCGGCCAGAAATATGGTGGTCTTTATAACGTTTTGAAGAGAGCTTCCGGCCGCTTCGAGAACCTCTTTGAGGTTTCTCATCACCTGTCCGGTCTGAAGCCTGATATCGCTTTGAACCATCACCCCCTCCGGCGTCAGGGCGATCTGGCCGGATGTGTAGATGAAATCACCTACCTTTACAGCTTGCGAATAGGGGCCTATCGCCTGCGGGGCGGCATCGGTACTGACACTTTTTATCATCTTTAAAACCTCTCATTTTTTGGGATTATTATACATTAAGAGAGCGGGTACTATGATTAAATATGGGTCCTAAACTTCTGAAAGGAGAAGAGGTGAGAATTGAAGATACGGTAAAAAGAGAGATCGACTCGATTTTCGAGAGAGTCGTACAGATAAGGCACGATCTGCACCAAAACCCGGAACTATCCGGAGAAGAGGAGGAGACACGGCTGCTCATCAGATCGATCCTCGAAGCGGAGGGAATACCTTTCAAAACCTTCGAAGGACATTACGGGGTCGTTGCCGATATCGTAAAAGATCCTTCGCTTCCCACAGTAGCCGTAAGGGGGGATATGGACGCGCTTCCGATGCCCGAAAACAGCCCGAAGCCCTACGCCTCCAAAAAAGAGGGGATCATGCACGCCTGCGGCCACGATGCGCATACTGCCATTGCACTCGGCTGCGCTCTTGCACTAAACAGTGTAAAAGAGCGGCTTCCCGGCAATGTGCGCATCATCTTCCAACCTTCGGAAGAGGTTCTTACGGGAGGGAG
>WGAW01000116.1 GCA_015494675.1 Hydrogenimonas sp.
GCTCTCGCGCTCTTCAAAGAGTACGAATACCCCTTTACCCTTTTCGTCTACACAGGCGCTACGGAAGCGGGATACAGAGACTATATGAGCTGGGAGCAGATAGAAGAGGCTATGAAACATGGTGAAATCGGATTTCACTCCCACACCCATCCGCATATGGTCTCCAAGAGCAGCGACTACCTTAGAGAGGATTTCAGAAAAGGTCTCGAGCTTATGAAAAAGAGGCTCGGCATAAAGCCCCGCTACTTCGCCTACCCGTACGGTGAGTACGATGAGCGCGTCAAGAGCATTGCGCAGAGTTTCGGTTTCGATGCCGTATGCAATCAGAATGTCGGCGCCGTCTCGAAAGAGTCGGACCCGATGGATCTCGACAGGATCGCGCTAACCGGCGATCCCGACCTGAAGGACAAACTTAAGATAGAGTTTCTGCCCGCACAGTGGTTTGAGCCGAAAGGGTGGCCCGAGGATAGCGTGTTACGAAGGGTTCATGTCAAAACATCGGACCCAAACGCCGCCCGCGGGCGGCTCTACCTTACCGGCTACGGATGGAGAAGAGTGGCTCTTAAGAAGGGGGAGCTCGATACTGCCCTGAACCTTCCTCTGAAAAATCGCAGAAGCCGTCTGATTTTAAAGCTTGAAAAAGATAGAATATCTACGAAAATAGTTGTGAAACCATAAGGAGATTTGAGATGGAAGAGCTTAACGAAGTCTACGACTACGCCAAAGAGCATATGGAGAAGAGCCTGGAGGTGCTTAAAAAGGAGTTCACCACGATCAGGACTGGACGGGTCTCTACCCACATCGTCGACAACATAAAGGTGGACTACTACGGAACACCGACACCCCTGAACCAGGTGGGAAGCGTCATCGCCACCGATGCGCAGACCATCACCATAAGCCCGTGGGAGAAAAACCTGCTGCCCGATATAGAGCACGCCATACAGCAGGCGAATATAGGTGTAAACCCCAACAACGACGGAGAGACGATAAAGCTCTTCTTCCCGCCGATGACGGTGGAGCAGCGCCAGGAGAGCGCAAAGCAGGCCAAAGCTATGGGCGAAAAGGCCAAAGTGGCCATCAGAAACATCCGAAGGGATGCGAACGACAAGATAAAAAGGCTGGCCAAAGAGAAGGTCATCACCGAAGACGAAGAGAAGAGAGGCCACGACCAGGTGCAGAAGATAACCGACGAATTCGTCAAGAAGGTCGACGAACTGGTCAAGAAGAAGGAAGAGGAAGTGCTCAAAGTTTAGTGAATAACATAAACTTTTCGCCAATAAAACAGCGAAGCGGTCTTTCCAGAATTTTTAGTTTTTAGTTATTAGTTTTTCGTTATTCAAGGAACAGTATGGATATAAAAAAGATATACATGGACGCCGATGCGCTTCTGCACGGCCATTTCAAGCTGAGCAGCGGGAACCACTCCGAATACTACCTTCAGTCTGCGAAGGTGCTCGAAGATCCTAAAACTGCGGCCCTGCTGGCGGGGGAGCTGGCCAGGCAGATAAGAGAGTACGGGCTCGAGGTCGAGACCGTATGCTCTCCGGCCATAGGCGGTCTGATAGCCGGGTTCGCTCTGGCCTCAGCACTCGGGTGCAGATATATCTTTACCGAGAGGGTAGAGGGGAAGATGACGCTTCGAAGGGGTTTTGAGGTCAAAAAGGGCGAAAAGGTCCTGATTTGCGAAGATATTATAACCACGGGCGGTTCCGCTATGGAGGCGGCGGCCGAGATCGAGCGGCTCGGCGGCGAAGTGGTCGGTTTCGCAGCACTCGCCAACCGCGGCTTCTGCCGCCGCGAAGGGAGCTCCCTCGAACGCAAGCCGAACTGCAAGCTTCCCGAAAACAGACCTTTCTTCGCACTCGCGGACTTCGACTTTCCGATGTACCCGCCGCAGGAGTGCCCGATGTGCAAAGCGGGCAGCGAAGCGGTAAAACCGGGCAGCCGCGGCAACTAAGGAAAAGAGTTGGGCCGCTGGAGAAAAGTAAAACAGGGAAAAGCCGAAAAAGAGAGTGCCCGAAAAGGGGAATCGCGGGCCGAAGAGGTTCAGCCGGCCTGTGCCCCGGTTACACTGCGCCTGAAAGCTTTTCTTACCGATACATTCATGATCACCATGCCTATTCTCTATATCGTTATCTACCTCGTCATGGGCGACAGGGAGGGGTTCAGAGAGCATATGGGCGAAGGTTGGCTCTATATTGTTCTCATCCATATGGCCATCGTCCTGCTGCTGTGGCGGTTCAAAGCCCAGACTCCCGGAATGAAGGCTTACGACCTCTATCTTATTGATCCTCAAAACAGAGGTGAAAAACCTGGCTGGATCAAGTGTTTTTTGCGCTACGTGATGATGCAGACAGCAATACTTTCGATTATAGGGCTCATACTTCCGTTCATCATGAAAGGGAGAGAGGGGCTTCAGGACCTCGTATCCGGAACATGCATCGTACATAAACCATAAGCGGAGTGGAGAGAGTGTTTCTTCGAATCTCCGCCTTCTACCTCTTCTATTTCGCGATAATCGGCGTATATGTCATCTTTTTCCCCAAAGCTCTGCAGATGGCCGGCTACAGCAGCGCGCAGATCGGCATACTTCTTTCGGCAGCCCCGCTTATGAGGTTCATCGTTCCATTCTTCTTTCTGAAACATGTAAAACTGAACGAAAAAACTTTCACTATATCGCTGGCGGTACTTTCGCTTTCGGTTCTGCTGTTCTATCCGGCACTTCAGACTTTCTGGTTGCTTCTGGCAGTAAATCTTCTTTTCGGAGCCGCGATAAGCGTATCTCTCCCTTTCGTGGAGGCGAACGCACTCGAAATTCTGAGCAGGCGTGTATACGGACGCTCCAGGCTCTTCGGCTCTATCGGCTTCATGCTTATAGCGCTCTGGCTCGGCAAGATACTTGAAGAACCCCTCGATGCACTCAACTACCTCGCGGCGACCACCATCCTGACAGCCATGAGCGGTGCGGCGGTCGTCTACGGTTCCCGTAAACGGAGCGAAAAAGAGGCGCCTTCGGGCGGTGAAAACTTCTCCGTTCTGCGCTACTGGCCGCTATGGCTCAGCTTTTTTCTGATGCAGGTGAGCTTCGGCGGCTTCTACAACTTTTTCACCATCTACGAAACCGCCCACGGTATCAGCCTCGAGATGACCAGCCGGCTCTGGAGTTTCGGCGTGCTATGCGAGATAGCGATGCTCTACTTTCAGGGGCCCCTGCTTCACAAAAACCTGCTTACGGTTTTGAGGGTCACGGTACTGGTCACATCTGTAAGGTGGCTTATATTGTGGCTCTTTCCCGACTCTTTGGCGTTGACATTTTTCGCGCAGAGTCTCCATGCGCTCAGCTTTGCCCTCTACCACAGTGCAGCCATTACGCTTCTGTATAC
>WGAW01000117.1 GCA_015494675.1 Hydrogenimonas sp.
TCGTCTTTGCCGGCAGTTACGATACGGGTGCAGCCGACGGTGCATCTTTGAACGCGCTATTTGGGTGGCATGGCGGCAGTGCGGGCAGGATCTACGCCGTATCGATGAACAGTGACGGCAACGTCAGCTTCAGCGCCGATCCGCCCTATATCTACGAAAAGTACTACCTGGCCGACACCGCCTACGCTGCGGCCAGGGGTGCGGATGTCAACCTGAGTGCGGCGTGCGTAACCTCTCTGGGTGTACCGGTCTCTGCCGACTCCCTGCTTCTGTTTTACGACTACAGGCCCTGGAAGGGCGAGACCTTCTGTGCCGACTCCGGCGCTGCTCCTTCGGGAAAAGTTACGCTTCTTGCCGACGATGTATCGGGCTTCAGGGCGCAAAGCGTAAACGGAATAATCAGGCTCGGCATAGACAGCGTGCGAAAGGTAAGGGGCTCTACCCCTGTGCGGATATCGAAGCAGAAGGCGGTTTTCTGATGGCGGCAAGAAGAGGCTTCGGGCTGTGGCAGGCGATAGCGATCATACTTATAGTCGGAGTAGTGATGACGGTGGCAATGAGATATGCCCGGATTGCGGCTGTGCATACCGCAGACAGCTACACCAAAGAGCAGGCGGAGCTCTTTTTGAGAAGTGCCATAGAGACCGCCATGCTTCAGATAAGCACCCACGACAGAAGCGGCGGATGCCTCTCTGGCGTGAAGGTGCTCTCGAGAGACGGTAAGTTTATAGCCGATGTAAATATTACAAGGTACTACCTGCTCGAAGGGAGCTCCGACCTTGCGCTCTGCGGCAGCCTCGGATACCCGATAAAGAGCGCCGAGTCGCACGGCATGGTGATGGTAGAGGCGGTCGTAAACAGCAACCCGTCAAACGCCAAAATAGTACACCCTGTAAGAATCCTCAGAAGGAGCATACAGCGGCCATGAGAAGGGGTTTTACACTTATAGAGCTGATATTCGTGATCCTGCTGATCGGCATACTGGGCGGTATAGGAATGTCGTTCTACAGACCCGACAGGGGATTGGCCGATGCAAGATTCATAGCCTCGAAGATAATGGAGAGCAGATATGAAGCGATCGGGTATGAGCGCCTGAACTTCGACTCGACCGTACTTTCCGGGAGTGTCGGCTGCATAACCCTCGACAGATCGGGGCTCGACGACCCGCCGTCACAAGCAGGCGGCTACAGGCTAGGCAAAAAAACACAAATAGCTGTATACGGACTCTTGGGGAACACAATTTGCTTTGATGAGAAGGGGTATCCGCACGACGGGGACTTTACGACAGGTTCACTACTGCACCAAAAGGTCGATATTAATGTCAGCACGCCGAAAAAGAGCTACATCATAAGCGTAATGCCCTTTAGCGGATATGCGAAAATCGTTTACTGACCGATGTTACACCTCTTGCGTAATACCGGTCAGTGAATATAGTCGATAAAGAGATGGGAAAGTGATGGCAGGACGGAACATATACTACTGTATAAACGAGAGGGAGGCTCTGGAGTTCGACGGGGCCGCTTTTTCCAAAACCGATACAAGAAGAGCGAAAAAGGGTTTCTGCGCAGCAGTGGTTCCGCCCGGGCATATACGCTCCCACACCTTCAAGGTTCCGGCCGATACCGACGGCGAAAGGCTGGATACACTCGTAGAGATCACGATGTTTGAAGCGGGGGGGCTCGATCTTGAAAAGGAGTATGCTATCGCCTATGTGAAGCATAACCTGGAGTTCGAATCTTCATGGCTCATAGAGGCGTTTGCGGCGGAGCATTCGAAACTCAAAGAGCTCTTCGGAGCGACAGCCGCGAAGGCCGGCCATATCGACCTGCTTGCCGTACCCTATATGGTTTACGAAGGTCTCTATCTCTACGACAAGGCCGACAGCGAAAGGACGGAGCTTTTTCTCTATCTCGGCGACGACTCTTCATACGCTGTACTCTGCAAAGGCGGGCGCTATATCGCCCACAGAGACCTTCCCTCCATCTCTTCGATAGCCGCCAAAGCCAATGTGAGTATCGAAGCTGTAAAAGATACCCTTCGCAAGCGGGGGCTGCAGAGCGAACTCTACGGGCCCGATGAGCTGCTTCTTCTGGAGAGTATCGAAGATACGTTCTCAAAAATCGTAGAGCGGGTCGCGCAGACTGTAAATCATAAGCGCGGAATTTTCGGAATAAAGATGATCGACCGCGTGACTCTTGACTTTGAAGAGAGCCCGATCCCCGGTCTTTGGGAGCTTTTTGACAGCTACGGTTTTGAAGAGAGCGCAAAGGCGGCGCTTGCCTGCTGTGAGAGTCTCGAGCCCGCGATGCAGCACAGGGGTGTCGAAGCGCTCTATATGCTTGCCGCAAAAGAGCGCAGGCTGAATCCGGCAAACCTGACGATTTTTGAAAAAAAGGAGAGCTTCTGGGGCACCCATACGGGCCGTTTCGTGGCGGCCGTGGCGGCCGTGGCGATTCTCGGATGCGGGTACGCTCTTTTGAAAGAGGCCGAGCTCGCCGCTTTGGAAGATGAGAGCGCGATGCTAAGCAGCAGGCTGAACAGTGTGAAGCAAAAAGCTGCGGTTTTGCGGAAGGCTTTGACGAAAGAGCGCTCCATGCTGCAAGAGCAGAAAAAGAGACTCGAGAGTAGCGGGCGTGAAATCATGGCTTTCGATGATACGGCCGATGCCGCACTGCTGATAGAGGAGTCGAAGCTGAAAAGACGGCGGATGGTGGAAGATGTCGACAAAGCTCTGGCGAAATACAGATTGAGCGCCGCATCGTTGGAACAGAACGGCTCGAAAAGGGTGGAAGTGGAGATCCTGAGCGACTATGCGAAACGCGACAGGATAGCCAAGTTCATGAAAGAGCTTATCGATATGGGCTACAGAGGTGTCGGTACCGAAGCGATAGAGCTCGACGAGAACCTATACAGCAGCAGGGTGGAGATAGTACGATGAGGTTTTTGGAAGATACCGAGCAGCAGCTTGCCGCTATGGGTAGAACCAAACGGCTGGCTCTCACTTTTGCGGCCGCGGCGATGATAGCTGCCGGAGTCTGGTTCGGCTGGATAGAGGATCTGGAGGCCGATATAGAGCATGCAACCGCCAAAAATGCACAGATTCTCAAGCAGACAGGGCTGATAGACCTCAAAAGGCTTTCAAA
>WGAW01000118.1 GCA_015494675.1 Hydrogenimonas sp.
ACGAGAGTCTACAGCGTAGACTTTCAAATGATATACGAGCGTCTAAAAGAGCTGAGCGCAAACTACTTCAAGGATTAGCCGTGAGAGCCCATAAAAAACCGGACTTCGAATACAGTTTCGATCTTCACGAAGAGCTCGACAATATAAGAAGACACAGAAAGAGAGCGGGAAGAGTCATACCTCCCCGGACGGCCGAAAACGTTATGATAGCCACATGGAACCTGACAAATTTCGGACTCCAGAAGCGCGAAGATCCGCACCTGCACCTGATGGCGGAGATCGTATCGCCTTTCGACATAGTCGCTTTTCAGGAGGTAGCCGACGACCTTACACAGTTTTACAGACTCCACTCCTTTCTCGGAGAGGGGTGGGGCTACTTTTTTACCGATATCGCCGGAAACAACGAGAGACTGGGGTATCTTTACAGAAAAGAGAGGGTAGAGCCTACGGGACTCGCCGCCGAACTGGCGATGCGCGGATATGAGCGTTCCAAAATAGTCATAGAGGGGATGGAGCCTGAAGAGGGGCCCTTTACAGGCTTCAATCGCAACCCGTTCATGGCCGGTTTCAAGTGCGGAGATTTCGAATTCTACATTGTAAACGTCCACCTCTACTGGAGCAACATGCACCTCAGGCGTCTGGAGACCAAGGCGTTGGCGAAATGGGCCAAAAAGAGAGTCGGGCAGCCCGGCCCCCCAAACAACGACATCATCCTGATAGGGGACTTCAACATGCCGCATGTACGCCCGGGCGATCAGATTTACGACGAACTCGCCCGTTACGGCCTTACTCTTCCGAAACATACGACCAACCTGGTGGGTACCAATCTGGCAGGCGACAGCGATTACGACCAGATAGCCTTTTTCCCGAGTCGCACCGACGAAGATTTTTCCGGCAGAATGGGTGTATTCGATTTCGATAACGCAATCTTCAAGGATCTCTGGGCCAAATCGTCAAAACGCGACAAGAAGCGCTTCTTTCAATACATCCGCTACTACATCGCGGACCACAGGCTGCTATGGGCGGAGTTTCTGCGATAAAAAGCAGAGTCTCCTCTACGGCAACCGCTGTTTAAGTTAGATTAACTTTATATTAACACCGATAGTTGTAATATAGAGTTAATATTCGAGCCTGAAGGAGCGGCGGCCATGCCCAAAGTAAATTTCACCAGCCAACTGGCAGAGGAGTATCTTCGCCTCTACCGCAGCTGCAAAACCGACCCGCAGAGGTTCGAGGAGGTGGATTCGACGGTAGAGAGTCTGCTTGCAAACAGGGCACGATATGAGGCCGTATCTGCCGAATCGGGCGCCCCGTGGTACTTCATAGCCGCAATACACAACATGGAGAGCGGGCAGGATTTTACCTGCCACCTTCACAACGGAGACCCTCTGAGCGACAGAACCGTCCACGTTCCGGCTGGAAGGCCGCGAAAAGGAGAGCCCCCGTTTACCTGGGAAGAGAGTGCTCTGGACGCTCTAAAGATGAGGCGTATAGATCGTGTTAGCTCCTGGACGCTCGAGAGAACACTTTACGAACTTGAGGGCTACAACGGCTGGGGCTACCGACTCTACCATCCCTATGTTCTGACTCCATATCTCTGGTCTTTTTCAAACCACTACACAAGCGGGAAATATACCGCCGACGGCAGATGGTCCGATACCGCGAAATCGAGGCAGTGCGGAGCGGCGGTGATCATAAGGCGACTCGAAGAGATGGGAGAGATATCTTTCGCAGAGCCCGCCGAAACACCGCTCTTTTTCTACAGCAGCGGCCGTGTAGAGGGGAGCGAGAAGCTTCAGGAGTTTCTAAACGGACTCGAAGGTATCGCGCTCAGGGTGGACGGATGGCCGGGTAAAAAGACATCCGACGCCGTAAAAAGAGCTTTCGGCTTCTATCTGCACAATGATCCGAGAAACAGTGAATAGGCTTCTGCTGATTCTACCGCTATTCATCCTGCTCCACGGGTGCGGTATGGATGGCGACATCACAAACGGCACCACAGCGGCGGAAGCGCCTATCTCTTTCGTATCGGAGGTTAAAGATGGAGAGCTCTACATCGACGACGGTAAGGGGCGCTACAGACTCGCAGACGACGCACTCGACTACAGAGTCATCCCTTCACCGAAGGGTTCCCGCATAGCCGTCGAAACGATGCTGCTTTCAAATCTGACCGTGGTACGTTTTTACGAAAAGGGGAGCGACGGACGTTACAGGTACAAAGAGTGGCCAGACACATCGAACCTATGGGAGAGGGTTGCCGAAGAGATGGGTTTCGATACCGAAGACCTGCGATATCCCAGAGTGAAGTTTCTGCGCTGGAAGAGTGAAATGCGTGCCTATCTCAACCTATCGGCCGCAGCCGGTAAAAAAAAGATCGATAGAAACATCACCGTTACACTTCCTTAACCTTTGCAGCAGCTCGAAGTATTCCCTTCGCAGCAGAGCAGCATATATTCGGCATCGAGACTCCCCCGACGGGAGGCCTTTTTAAACCACTTTTTCGCCTCTTCGATACTCTTCTCGACCCCATATCCCTCATAATATAGCATACCTATATAGTACTGCGCCTCGGGATCTCTCCTGTGCCGCCAAAGGGCCTCTCTGGCCTCTTCGAAACGGTTCTCTTCGTATAACTCTATCGCCTCTTCGAGCGAATAGTCTCTCTTTTGCATAGTCAAAACCCCACCGAATATGCACCCCAGCCGTGCATCTTTCTCGCATTTACGACATCAAAATCGTCAAAAATATCTATATGGTTGACGGCTACGAAATATCCCTCTTCCAAAACTTTATCGATTTTATCCTCCAGCAACCCTCTCTTTTCAAGAAGAAAAATGAGTACACCGGAATTTTTCATGAGACGGAATA
>WGAW01000119.1 GCA_015494675.1 Hydrogenimonas sp.
ATGCGGTCAACACCTTCAGGCAGAAGATTCTTTCGGTGGTCGACCTCAATGACCTGATGGGCGATACACAAAAGATAGCCAAAGATATCGACACCATTTCTCTCTCCATAGAGAGACTTATGGAAGAGACCGACAAGCTCTCGGAAGAGATCGTCTCTTCACTCGAGATCGCGGAGGTGGAGAGCAGAAAAAACATCGAATACTCCGAAAGACTGCAAGGTGAAATCATAGAATCGAGCGGAATGATAGAGGAGGCGCAGAGGGGAATTTCGGTACTAAATAGAGATGTAAACGAGCAGTATGAAAAGAATATTGAGGTGAGTAACCAGCTCCACACCCTTAGTGAAACTACATCACAGATCAAAGATGTTCTGGGTATGATATCTGATATTGCCGAACAGACCAACCTCCTGGCTCTCAATGCGGCCATAGAAGCCGCCAGGGCCGGTGAGCACGGCCGAGGCTTCGCCGTAGTCGCCGACGAGGTGAGGAATCTGGCCGAAAAGACCCAAAAGAGCCTCGGCGAGATCAACATAACTATCAATACCATAGTTCAGTCGGTAGAGGAAGTCTCCGGCAGGGTAAGAGACAACGCAGAGTCGATGCAGAAGCTGGTCGAAACGAGCGAGAACTCTTACGAGAAGATGAGCAGCGCCAACGAGAAGATCGTTCATGTCAATCAGCTCAGCCTGGAGGATACCGAAAACTCGAAAATCATCGATGCAGAAGTCAAAAAAGCGAAGATTATGGTGGAAAAGTTAAACGGCAAACTGAATGAAGATACAAGGACCATCTCTCAAAGCCATCGACTCGTAGAGAACCTGATCGGAAAGATTCAGAGACTAAAAGAGCGTCTCTCTTCAATCTAATTTATACCGCCCAGTATATCTTCGGGAACCTCGAGTTCTTCGGGATTGTACGATCCCATCGAAGACAAAAAAGCACTGACGGCCGCTATCTGCTTCTCGTCGAGCGCCCTGGCATACGGAACCATCATCTCCTTTTTTGACGTGTGCCCTACCCCGCTTTTCAATTCTCTCAACCGATTGGCAAGATAATCCGCCGGTTTACCGGCAAGTTTTGGAAAGTCGTTTACACCCTCGCCCGATACGCCATGGCAGCCGTAACAGCCCATCGAGATATATATCTTCTCACCCGCATATTCAAGCCCCTTGGATGCCCCGCTTGCAAAGAGCGGCAGAAGGGTCAGCAGCAGAATATCAACTCTCATTCAGCACCTCTCTTTTTATACGCTTCAGATTTACCGCCTCTTTTGCATAAACGGCCCGCTCCAGTCTCTCTATAAGCTCTCTGTATCCGTCAGCGTCTCTCGACACGAGAAGCTTCATAAGCTCTTTGGCATCCTTTGCCGATTTCACCCTGTTTTTCCACTCGTAATCACCGCTTCGACCGCTAAAAACGGCACTCCGCACTCTCATTGTCAAAAGGGCGCTTATCCACCCGGCCGCAAAAATCAGCAACATGATAAAGAGGCGTTTTATCGACTCAATGGGCGGCTCCACAGGCCCGGGAGCGCTCTTCTTGTCCAGAATAAGCGACGTCTCTACGGGAGTTACATTCACATTTACAGGTTCAAGCTCTATCTTGTAGCCCTTTTTATGTGCAGTATCGAAGGCTTGCAGCGAAACGCCCGGTATCTTGAAGTCGCTTTGCGAGATCAGAGCGTATCTGTATTCCGCTTCGACACTCATCCCCTCCCCGGTATAGCGCAGAGTTTTTTTCGGTCTGTCCGAAAAGAGCTTCACTCCTTTAATCGGAGGAAGCCATGCAATCTTATCCAGATCGGGGGCGTATCCCGTGCCGCTCACTTTCACATCTACGTAGAGCGGCTCATACGACTCCACACCGCTTTTTTCGACGGTACGCTCTACTCTGAATCTGCCGATAAGGTCGGCTCTGAGAGGAGGCGGCTTTACCTCCACGATTTTGGATGCGACCGGCTCGTATCGGTCATCGGTCTCCACCGCTTTGAAGTTGTAGCGACCACCGGTAAACGCCGTAGTGAGAAGCTCGTCGTTGCCGCGTCTAACCAGCAGTTTGAATCTCATTTGCACTTTTCCGCTTTTTAGCGGATATACCAGATATCTGTATCGCTCCTTCCTAGCATGATAGGCCTCGTCCACCTCTTTGTCGAGCCTGTGGACGAAAAAGTCGTCGCCGGCGTCTATATCGAAATCGAAAAACATCACCTTGGAGCTGTCTGTCTGGTTTATGTCGAACGTTACGACAAACGGCTCTTTCAGGTAGAGTGAACTCTTTGAGAGGTGCAGAGAGTAGCTGTAGTCGGTCGCACCCATGAGCAGCGTTGCGAACAGGATAGATATGATAACGGTAAATCTACCAGGGCCTGCGTTCATCGAGGTATCCTTTGTTGATAAGTTCATAAGCCTTCGAGCCGAGCGGATGTTTCAGGGTAGAACTCTTTGAAACGGCTGCGGCCGACCGGCTTCCGCTTTTGATTTCACCGCTGCCGCTTTGAGTGCCGCCGGAACTTTTGGACTCCGCCCTTTTGCCCGAACCGCCCCCTTTTTCACCCTTTTTTGCACCGCCGGAAGCCTTTTGCGTTTTGGCGGCGGCTTTGGGCCTGCTTCTCTTTTTACTCTCCTTTTTAAAGAGTATTGCGGCCAGATTTTCCAGCGTCTCTTCGTCAGGATGAAGCTGCAGCGACCTGATATAGTACTTCCTTGCACTCTTGAAGCGCCCCAGTTTAACCGCGCAGTTGCCCAGATCGTAATAGATCGCGGCTTTTACCGCCGCATCGTCGCTCTTTATGCCCAAAAGAGTTCCGGCAGCTTTTTTGTAGGCACCCAGACGGTAGAGTGCAGACGCTTTTGCAAACGATCTTTGCAGCGAACTCTCTTCGGGACTGCGCAGAAGAGCAAGGGTTCTGTTGCAGTCCCCCTTTTCGTAGGCTTCATACGCTTTGTGAAGAGTCCAGAGCTCCGTTACGGAGGCCTCGGCGCTCTGCATACCGAGCAGTGCCAATATCGCCGCTACGCTTTTTATTCTGAAACGGTCCGGTACTCTTACGACACTCGCAAGGTATAGTATAAGTGCCGCCAGAAGCGGAATCCAGAAAAGTTCCGTTACATTCACCTCTACCGACGCTTCCGCTTTCAGATCATCGTCCGCAAAAGCCGACTCCAGCTCGGTAGCCGCTTCCCGTATATCGTCGACCTCTATAACGGCTCCGCCACTAAGACGGGCAAGTTCCGCAAACGACGGGTTCTGCATCGAGATGACCAGACGCCCCTTTTCGTCGCGCACGAAACCTCCGCCGCTTGCGGGAATCGGGGCACCGTTTTTCGCGGCCGCTTCGACGGCATAGAGGGTAATGCCGCCTTCACGGCATATCTGCAGCATACGGCCGATATCGTGCTCGTCTCCTCCGTCACTGAAAACCACCAGACGTTTACTCTTTTCGGGCAGTTTCGCGACAGTTTCAAGAAGCGATTCGAGACTGGTCGCATGCGATATGATGAAATCGGGATTGATCGATTCAAGAGCGGTTGCGACCAGTATGTGGTCCATCGTTGCGGGCGAGAGAATAAGAGTGTTCGAAGTGAAACCGAAAAGACCGAAGGGGTGGGAGGTGTCACGTTTCAACAGCTCCCTGATTATCTCCTTGGAGTACTCGAGTCTGGAGGGTTTCCTATCTGTCGCGCGCATGGATGCGGAGAGGTCGAGAGCTAGATAGATAGGGGCATACCTGGCATGTTTTGCGACCGAGTGGCTCTTTACGACCGGCCTCGCAAGAGCGACGACCATAAGCGCCAAAGCTGCCGTCTGTACCGCTTTGAGCCGGGAGCGTTTCGTTTCGTCGAGTACTACTTTTCTATGCAGCGGACTCTTTTGGCGAGCACCTTTGTAGCTACCGAGCAGTGCGAGAACGGCAATCGGTACAAGCAGCCAGAAAGCCCACAGGTTCACGAAGGTCATGCCGGCCGCCTCCTCGAATATGAGGATGAAAGTGAAATCTTTATGCCCATCAGCAGCATAGCCAGAAGAAGAGGATAGATATACAGAGGCCTGCGGCCGATCTTGTCTTCAGAGCGAAGAGGACTCGGCTCGAGAGCCTCTATCTTTTTGTAAACCGACCTGAGCTCTTCCGCATCCGAGGCTGCAAACATCTCTGCCCCACTCTCTTTAGCGATCCTTTTCAAAAGCTCTTCGTCGAACTCGCCGCTCCTGCCTATGCCGACGGTGTAGATTTTTATTCCGCTCTTTTTCGCCTCTTTCACCGCTTCGGCGACAGAGACGGAGCCTGAATTTTGGCGGCCGTCGGTCAGTAGAATAATCGCCTTCTCTTTCGCATGGCCGAAGCCGAGCGACCTTACAGCCTGCGCGATCCCTTCTCCTATAGCCGTATTCCGCCCCGCTATTCCGACGTCCACCATATCCAGAATCTTCTTCAGGGCCGAAAGGTCGTATGTCACCGGGGAGGCCGTAAATGCGTACGTACCGAATACCACCAGTCCGATGTTGTCGTCGAAGCGCCTTTTTATGAAGTCGGAGACTATCGACTCCACGACATCGAATTTCCGTTTGTCGGGTTCGTTTTTGTCAAAACCCGACTCCGCCATCGAGCCGCTTGCATCCAGAACCAGCACCAGATCACGCCCGCTTCGCTCATGTGCGGCACGCTCTTTGTAAAGATACGGATATGCCAAAGAGAGCACCAGGAGCGTAAATATGAGTGCATCGAGCCAGACTCTGAAATCTTTGTAAAATGCGGAGCTTCCGACAAGCTCCGGACGCGGAAAGTAGAATTTGAGATCCGCACGGCGGCAGCGCCACAGGCACGGCAGCAGAAGAAGCAGAAAGAAAAAGAGCGGGTACTGAAATGAAAACTCTATTCCTAACCCTCCGGAAAGTATCTCTCTAACACCGAATCGAAGTACTTTTTGACACGTTCGGCCTTCTCTATTTTATCCCGGAAAATCGGTGCCGAAGAGGGGTACGCTTCCATCATCTCCCTATAGGGTTCGATTTTCGCATCGATCAGGGAAGCGAAAGCTCCAAGCAGCCTCTGCATCGTCTCCTTGTCATGCACGGATCGCATCAGCATCTTGTACATTCTCGACCTTGCATCCATCGCTATCGAGGCCTCTATAGCATCGCCGACCATTTTGAGATCCCACCTGCTTATATATACACCGCTCCTGTTTGGCGGCATAAGTTCGGAGTTTATCGCTTCCACATAGTCCGGGTAGTCGTAGCTATCCTCTTGGGTTTCGCACTCGTCGGCAACACAGCGCTCCCGCATAAAGTTTTCGAACTCTTTTCTCAAATCTTCCATCTGCTACCTCGTCAATAATTTTTCCGCCGCTCTCTCGTAATCGCCGCACTCTATACCGGCACCGAGCCACTCACGGGCGACACAGAGAGCAGTCGCTAACATCCACTCGCCGCTGCCGAGTTTTCGGCACCCGAGCTCCGAAGAGAGCCTGTCGAACGAACTCTCTCCCCGCACGAAGTCGACTAACACGAGTTCTCTGTTTTCTCCATCTACCGTTATAGTACGCTTGTCGCTATGCGCATGGATATCTACCGCGTTTACAATCATATCATACCTGGAGAGGTCGACCCTCATACCGTTTTCATACCAGAGTATATCGCACTCTACGGAAGCCAGCGAGACACTGTTTTTCTCCAAAAGCTCCGCCGCACGCTCCACCACGGTATCGGCCACGGCCACTCTTTTTGCACCCATCACACCAAGAAGCGGCAGGATCGCACTTGCGACCGTACCGGCTCCAAGAAGCAGTACGCTGGCACCACTTAGATTTACACCCTCGCACGCCGTCATCAGCTCGAAAGCTTCCGGATAGAAACATTTACCGTACAGCTTTCCGTTTTGCGCATACGCTCCGTCGCATATTCCGCTCCTTTTTATACAGTTCTCCGAATAGTCAAGAAACGGGACCACAACCTCCTGGTACTCCGGTTCGTAGAGTGCCATCGTCACTTTCGACTGCGGCATACCGCGCACCATATACGGAAAATCTTCCGGGTTTATGTTGAGGCCGATCGCAAAATCGTTAAGCCCGAGGCTTTTGAATACAGTATTTAGAATTTTCAGAAACGGTGAACTCTGTGCATCTATGCCGTAAAGAGCTATCAGACGGCTCTCATTCGAGAGAATTCCTTCATCGATCATACAGTCTCATCCTTTTTTCCGGCCACCTTGAACTGCACCACGCCATCTTCTCTCTCTTCGACTCCCCACAGATCGAAAGCCTCCTCCTCTTCCTGTGCACAGCGCTGACATACCGTCTCGCCGTTCAGAGAAGTGAACGAGAGGCCGCACTCGTCGCACTGCCTGATTTTAAAAGACGCCAAAAGGCGCTGCGTCGGTTCGAAAAACTCTTTCAGTTCAAAAACCGGCTGCAGCTTTATGGCATCGGGTTCACACGTATCGTGACATGCGCGGCACTTTATGCAGAGCATCGCATCGAAATAGATGCGGCTCATCATCGAATCGGAGCTCAAGGCTCCGGTGGGGCAGATGCGGTAACACATCTG
>WGAW01000120.1 GCA_015494675.1 Hydrogenimonas sp.
AAAAGGTAAACAGAAATATAGCCTGACGGTATCTGCGAAGATCGTCTGGTGCTCCATCTGCCACTATCGAAGCCAGAAGACGCTGGATAGAGTGGTCGGCTTTATCTATATTTTCGAAGATTACGATTCCATCCGGATATCTAGATATCCACGACTCCAAAACACCTTTCGGGCCCACCAGACGCTCTATATCGTCGCTGAAAGAGTAATCTCCCATATGCAAAATCAGCATCTCGCGCTGAAGATAGCGGCCTATCACCTTCGCGGCGAAGTTCTTTCCGCAGGCCGGTGTGCCGGCCAAGATCACCATTCCCGCAACACCGTCAAAAATTCTGAGCCTCCCGAACCGCTCCATGGCCGATTCGATCAGCTCTATAGCCCTATCCTGCCCAAGAATCTCTTTTTTTGCATATTCCGAAAATTTTTCCATACTATTCACCATCTTTTATCGGCCTGTTCGCTATCATCTCCAGCACAACAGTGGCATAGGAGCCCTTGGGAAGTGTAAAGTGCAGCTCGTAATGGGCATCCTGCTCTTTATATATCCCCTCTACATCTTCGGGCCATATCCATGCGTATCTGCGGCTCCCTTGTGCCGGTACTTCATGAATGAACTCTTTCTCTATCTCCCATGCGAGACCTGTGGAATGTTTCGGTTTATCTCCACACAAAAGACCGGTCGGACTTATCTGTCGCTTTTTAAAACGGTCGGACTCCTCGACGACGCTATCGACTACGAAGAGTTTGCCATGCGGATAGTGGCTTGCGACATCGCCCGGCAGGAGCCTGAAGAAGTGGTGCTCTTTGCAAACCTCTTTTATAACGGAGGAGTTCCAGACAAAAACCTCTTTTAGCTCTTTTTCGTTGAGAGCGTCGAAGAGTCTCGAAATCTCTATTCTCTTGCTCAGCCAGAGGTTGAAGAGGTGTGACTGGTATGCACTCATCAAAAAGTCGCGCTTTTTTCTGTCGCGCATTTTTCGTCTGCCATCTATGATCTCTTTGGCGGTTTCGAAGTTGTCGCCTTCGCGTCCGAAGCGCTGGTACCCGAAATAGTTCGGAGATCCGTTGAGCCTTATCCACTCCAGGAGAGAATCGATCTTTTTGGCATCTGTAGGGTTCACTTTTTTGAGCCGTATGAAGAAACGGTTTCCCTTCAGGTGGCCTATTCGAAGCTTGTTTGAATGGAGTGTCCGCTCCAAAATTTTGATCTGCGGATGTGAGAAATCATTCAGCCTCTCTTCGTACTTTTTATTGAACGATATATACTGAATCGTCATCGCATCTTTGTCTTTGAGGCCAGCGTATCCGAAATCGCGCACCCTGATTCCCAGGTGAGAGCTCAGGGTTTCAAGCATCTGCCATGTCGTAAGCCCTTTTTTCCGTATTTTCAAAACGAGGTGCTCCCCTTCGCCGCTGAAGTCGTAAAGAGGTATTTCACTCACCGCAAAATCGGCGGGTGTCTGCCTGAAGTGGAAATATACGGGAGAGTGCGAGAGCGGATAGAGACGATCCGGTTTCATCTTATTCCTTGAGTAGGTGATTGTTTTATAGAATTATACTCTGATGTTACGCAAATTCCGGGCAAAGACCGCAATTTGGCATGGCCTGACCGGCCCTATAACCCCCTAAAGCTTCGAAATCAGAGATTTCGAGACGATTTTACGTGTTTTACGTAAAATCGGTTATACTCTTTCACGGTATGGAGTTATAATTGTATTTAAAAACCGAGGTATAGAGATGATAGATCCAAAATTCCTTCACCTGCTCTTTTCCACCGCAAGCATAGAGAGATGGAACGACCAGATACGCCCCGTAGATTTTGTAGAGATGGACAAACAGTCTCACAAGATGATAACCGCATGGCTTCTCGGGCGCATCGAAGAGGAGGAGAACCGCACGAAGATCGACTGGCGAAAGCTGATAGAGTACGGTGTGTGCGAATTCATGTACCGTGCGGTAGTAACCGACCTCAAGCCGCCGGTCTTTCACCACCTTGTAAAACATAAAAAACGGGAGCTGGACGCCTATGTCCAAAAGGAGCTTTTCGGCATCATAGACCGAAAGCTTCAAGAGAGGTTTGAAGCGTATCTCTCTTCCGACGAGAACGAGATTGAGCGCCGCATACTCGGCGCAGCCCACTTTCTTGCGAGCCGGTGGGAGTTTGGAATAATCTACGATTTTCACCCGAATGCCGCGGGTGTCGCCGAGATAAAGCAGAAGATCGATTCGGAAGTCGAGGATTACCTCGATCTTACCGGTGTGCGCAGGCTGGAGATGGGGATAAAGAGCAGAAACTTTCTTGAAACGTGCGCTATGCTCCGGTTTCAGAAACGGTGGGCAAAAACCCCCAGGATTCCACAGACATCGGTGCTGGGGCATATGTTTTTCGTCGCTGTCGTGACCTATCTTCTTAGTTTCGATTATGGAGCCTGCGACAGGAAACTCTACAACAACTTTTTCACTGCGCTTTTCCACGATATAGCCGAATCCCTTACAAGAGATATAATTTCGCCGGTAAAATACGGCGTTGAGGGGCTCGACGAACTGCTGGCCGATTACGAGAAGGAGGCTGTAGAAGAGAGACTGCTGCCGATGCTTCCGCCTTATCTGAGAGACGAGATGCGCTACTTCGTAAACGACGAGTTCGCCGATAAAATTATGGTGGACGGGAACCTTGAACTGATCCACAAGGTCGATTTGATGCAGTCGAAATACAACAGCGACAGCTACAACGCCATAGACGGCTC
>WGAW01000121.1 GCA_015494675.1 Hydrogenimonas sp.
ATACGGTTGATTATGGAGCCGATGGCCCCTTTGTTGAGTGTGGCGATTCTGTTCAGCACACCGTCTATACGGAAACGTACGTCACCCTCTTTTTCGAAGGTCTCTATGTGTATGTCAGTGGCGCGGCGTTTGAGTGCCTGAACGAAGAGGGAGTTTACGTAGCGTATTATAGGGGCGGAGTCTTCGCTCGCGAGAAGATCTTCGTTTTGCAGAAAATTCTCTATCTCTTCGGGAGTTTCGAACCCTTCGACGCCTCCGATTCCCTCTTCGCTTCTAAGTTCAAGAAAACGTCTTTTCAGCGCGTCGTAGCTCTCTTCATCGAGTATCGCGAGAGGCAGTTTCGCACCGAAATGCGAAAGGGCGTTGAGCATGTCGGCATCGGGATTTTCACGTATGAATGCGTGCGGCTCCCCTTTGTAGATACCGAAAAGAAGTCCGTTTTTTATGTAAAAATCGAGATCGGCTACATCGGTGTAGATCTCGGGTTCCGCTTTGATCGGGCTTTTGGTCATTTACCCTCTCCGCTATTTTCGCCACCCTTCTCGAGCTCTTTCTCCAAAATTTTCGCCAGCCTGGCCTTTAACTCTTCGCTCTTTGCGATCTTCTGCTGTATCTGCGCCAGAGAGTTGCTGTTTTTGATGATGTAGGGAGTCAGTATGACAATTACGTTTATCTGGTCGGTACTCTCCGAAGTGGAGCGGAAGAGCCCCCCGAGAAACGGCAGGTCGCCGAGCAGAGGTACCTTCGATACCGCTTTGGAGTAGTAGTTTTTCAGAAGCCCGCCTATTATCACGCTTTCTCCGTCGTTCACGATGGAGACCGTATTCACTTCACGTTTTAGCGTGGTGGGCCTGTCCGCGGCCACGGTGCTTGCGCGGTCGATATCTTCTATCTTCGTCTTGACCTCTATAAGGACCTTGTTGTCGCTTGCTATCTGCGGCTTTACCTCCAGAGTCAGACCGATATCCTCCCTGCTGTAGGTGTTTCTTGTGAGCGATGTCGTATCGTTGCCGGTAGCCTGGCTTGTCAGGATCGAGATGGTCTTACCCACATATACGGTGGACTTCTTGTTGTTTATACACAGAATGTTGGGTTCGGAGACGACATTGACGGCTCCGTTTTGCTTAAGCAGATCTATGATCGCGCCTATAGCCACCCCTTTGGTGGTCGTTCCGAAGTCTATGGTACTGGCGAGTGTAGGCGGTAGAACGAACGAAGAGCCCCCCATATTGAAGATGGAGGTCGCTATCAGATTTCCCGCGCTCGCACCCCCCGCAAGACCCCACTTCACACCCAGGTTGTTGAGCCTGTTCTGGCTTATTTCGTATACGTGAGCCTTTATATATACCTGCTGCTGCTCGATGTCGAGTTTTCTGATCACTCTGCTTATCAGTTTGACCGCCTTTGGAGTGCCGGTGATGGCGATGGCGTTGATATCCTCCTTGGCCTGAATCGAAACTTGAGCCTGCGTCTGCTTGTCGAAACTCTTCATCAGTCCGTTGACGATCTTGAGTGTCGCCGCGGCTTCGGCGTTGTTCAGGAAGATGACGTCGCTCGCCATCTCTTTCGCACTGTTTTGGGAGTCGTACTCTTTGACTATATTTACCGCCCTGTCGATGTCGTAGGAGTCGGCAATGACGATGATCTTGTTACTTTTGGCATCTGCTTTGAGGGTCACCGGAAATCTGAACGTGGTGGTGAGCGACTTGAAAATGGCGCTGAGGTTTTTGGCGGCGGACGCGGCGTCGGCATTGTTCAAAGATACGAAGCGTATATCTTTTCGCATGGGCCTGTCGATCTTTTTGAGGGTAGTCTCGAAATTTTCGATATGTTTCGGGTAGTCGCTGATAATGATGATGTTTTTGTTGTTGTCGAAAGTAACCGACGCGAACTGGCTGCTTAGATACCTCAGTTTCTGTACCGCATTTGCCGCTTTTATGTAGTGGACGGGAATTATCTTGGTAACCATTCCCGCTTTTGCCTTTTTGCCGGCCGGAGCGGCAAGCTTTTTGGCGTTTGCGGCACGTGTTACCAGAATATAGCCGTTATTGCCGTCTACTACCGTGTATCCTTTGTTCTGCAGAATCTGGGTAAGCAGCGGAATCAGATCTTTTTTGTCGATCGGACTTTGCGAGATGAAGTTCACCTTACCCGTTATCTTGTCGGTTACGAGTATATTGTTGTTTGTCTGTTTGGCGACGAAGCGGATGACATCTCTTATCGGAGTGTCATTGAAATTGATCGTGATCTTTTCCGCGTTCATCAGTAGCGGAAACAGAAGTGCCGCCGCCGCGATGATCTTAAAAAATCTCATATTTGAGCTCCTTGCTCTCTTTGCCGCGTTTTATTGTCAGAGAGAGCGAATTGAGTTGTTCCAGTCTGTTGAAATAGGCAAAAGCGTCGCTCTCGCTCTTTATCGGCTTGCCGTCTATCTTCTCTATGATATCACGTTTTTTCAAACCCATTTTATCGAAAACCGACCCTTTCTTCACGTTTGAAACAGCAAATCCGACCAGTCTGTTCTCTCTGTAGACCGGGTTTATGCTGATATATCTGAATATCTTTTTCAGATCGTGCATCTCGCTCAGTAGCTCACGCGGAACGAAGAATGTATCTCCCTCCCTGCGTACCTGCTCTATGAGTTCTTGCTCGCGCTTTTTCGCTTTTTTTCCGGCAGATGCTCTAATAGTCTCGGCGGCTTTTTTCTTTTTCATACTCAGCCAGTATTCGCGGCCGTTTTTGCTCAGCTTCACCCTGTCGGTGTAGACCTCTTCGAGTTTGAAGCCGTCAATATTCTCTCCGACACTGATGAGCCTGCTCTTTCCGTTTTTGACGATGATCGCCATACTCGGAGTTCCGATCGCCGTCATACTCAGAATATACCCTTTCAGAGAGACCTGTTTGCGCGTTGGAGTCCGGCTTTTTGTTGTAGCGGACGGTGCACTTTTTAGACCGAAAGCCGATGCGAAGCGGTAGGTGCCGTTCGGTTTTTTCAGATCGCTTCTGCACTCCAGCTGCGGCAGAGGGGGCAAAAAGGCGTCGACTACGACTGCCGTGAATTTGGCGCCGAGAATCAGCAGCAGAATCAGCGAAACAGAGGTCGCCATAGCCTCAAAACGAGATTGCATAGGTATACCTTCCGTTTCTGTATCTGAATGTCCGCAGGGTTGCGGAGAATCTCCTCTTCATAAGAGAAGAGGGCTTAAGCTCCAGCACGATTTTGCGTCCGCTTAGCGATATATTGCCGTCGAGTACCCCGAAATCGCCTGTCGAGCGGATCTTGCCGCTTAGAGGCAGAAACGTTACCTTTTCGATCTTTTCGGGCATAATATCGGCGGCAAGGCCTTCAAGCCTGATGTCGGAAGCTTCCATCTTCCAGAGAGAAAAATCGGCCTTTTTTATCTTTGCGACAGGAGAGTGACCGTAAAGAAGGGTGATATGTTTCATGCCGCATCCGAAAGCCCCGGCGCCGTATCCGTCGAAGCAGAGAGTGACCCCCGCTTTTTCCGCGGCGCTGTTTATCGCCAGGTTGCAGAGCCTCTCTTTGGAGATAAAAGCTGCCGTAAGAACGGCCCATACAACAACGGCCGCCAAAACCGTCAATATCCGTTTCGTCCAGATCATAGTGCGACCTCCACCCTCACCTCCAGGCTATTGTCGGCGATCCGTTTTGCAGAGAAGGTTTTTATGGGCAGAGTGCTGTTTAGAAGTTTCGTCAATACCTTGTCCGCTTTGGCCGCATCGAGAGTGAAGGTATATATCTTTTTGCCTCCTCTCTTCACTATTTTGGGTTTCACGGAGTAGATCCTGAGCAGCGTATCCATCTGTTTTAGGGCATCTTTTTGGGCCTTCTCGGACCATAGGTCTTTTAGAGCTTCATACTTGGCCGTCATCTCTTTTTTTCTGAAAAACTCCTCCTGCACTCGGGAAGTTCTCTTTTCAATATATAGAGCGGCCCCTAACCATAGAGCGACAATCAGTGCAGAGAGTGCGGCGAACAGTTTGGCGCTATTCACGGGTGCATCCCTTTTTCAGGTCGCACTCGAGCGATTTCACGGGTGACGACAGAGCCTCATTAATCGCTCTTCTCAACTCTCTTTGCTCCCTATCCGTTTTGGCGTACTTTTTCAGCAGGGACTTTATCTCGTACATCGATTTCCCGCCCGTTCCGGCTCCGTTCAACTCTTCGAGCGCATGGAGTTTCTGATACCTCAGGGTCAGGTCTCCCGCCGCGGTCGCAAGCAAAACGGCAAGAAGTACGACGGAGAGCTTTTTCGGGAATCCCGCGGTGCCGGCTTTGTTGAAGGGCTTTGCGGCGGCGCCGAAATCGAGCGATTCTAACGCCGGAATAGCGGTGGCGCTCTCTTTTACCTCTACCGCTATGCCGTTTATCGTATCGGCCGTCAGTTTTTCGTCAATGCGCAGCGGCAGCTGCCTCGAGAACTGCTGAAGGAAATAGGCCGGTGTCTTTAAGGAGGTGTGCTGCTCTATCAGCGATCGCAGATGCGCTTCGTCGTATGCGTAGCAGTCGAATCCCTCTCCTCTCTTTTCCACATATACGGAGGTATACGATGCCGGGCGCGAAGCCATGTAGCTGTCGGCCAGTCTTTTGGCTTTGGCAGGCGACCTTGTGGGAAATTCTGCATACGCATACCAGTAGAGAGAGGGCGAGATCACGACTGCATCATCGCTGCACTCTTTGACAACCGTATCGCCTTCTTTAATGTAGTAAAGGGCCAATATATTCCTTCGATTTTTGTGCAATAGTATCTGATTATAGTAAATCGTCCATAAATATTTATTGAATGGATACGGACCGGTTGAACGCACGTGACCGCCCGGGCTTAACGGCGGCGTTTAGAGATAAAAATCGGCCGAACCACATAGAGTTTAAGCCCATTATCATATTGATTATTAAAATCAAATAAAAAGAATTAATAATAATTTTATTTAAAGATAGTATAATGTAAATATACCAATAAAGAAGGAGGGCGTGATGAAAGGGAGACAGATGTTGGTAATCTCCGCCTTTGCGGCGGCAGCGATCTTTATGGTCGGATGCGGCGGAGGCGGCGGAGAGAGTGTCAGCGATTGTGACAAGCTGCCCCAATGGACCGGAAAGAGGGTTCCTATGCAGAGTGCCGAAGAGGTGCAAAATGCGATGGCCCTGCTTTATGTGAGTGCATCGCTATATGAGAAGCTGTATGATCTTGACCCGGCAGATACTTTATCCGTAGAGATAGAGGGTAGAAGCGTTATGGAGGAGGCGGCCGATGAGTTGTCGGTCTTGAGCCCCGTACACATGGTAAAGAGGCTCAATACTGCACTGCCGGCGGAGAGAGCCCCGAACCTCGTCCAGGATGAAAACTGCAGTATCAGCGGTACAAGAAGCGTGAAGTGTGAATCGGACGAGAATGAGACCGGATATTACGAAGAGTGTACCTATACCTACAACAGCTGCGTCGAATATGAGAGCTGCCTGAAAAGTCTCTTTAGAGAGTACGTCGGCCCGATAACGATGAGCGAGAGTTGTAAGCCGACCAACAGAAGGTACAAAATCGACGGCAAGCTGAAGAAGAAGGAGTATGAGGGTTCCGATGACTCGAGAAGATGGAGCGGTTATCGAGCCGAAGCCGACAACTTCACTATCGAGATGGAAGATAACGAGAGCCTCGACAGCGGCAAACTCAGTGCGACGATTTATGCCCAGGTAGAGGAGAGCAGCGAAAGGGGTCTGTTGACACTCTACCAGATCGAAGATGGCGGCTATTTGAAGAGGTACGAGTTTACGGGAGACGGATGCCTCTCTCTTCACGTGAATGAAGATGACCGAAACGGATCGGTAAAAAAGGTCGCGGATATAAAACTGCAGGCTGTGGACTTCAACGTGACGACGGATAGAGCGGTAACGTATGACGAAAATGAAGATGCGACCGAGAGAAAGGTTATAAATGTCAACGGCTATGCCGGTTTAACAGGTTATGTAAACAGCGGAGAGTTCGACTATTCGGCCGACTCGAACATTTCCGATCTTTCAGCGTTTGCACTCTACGGCAAAGGGTTCAGATTTACGGCGATGGAGCGCGGGCTCGATATAAACGCTACAGTAACGGGTACGCTCGCTACGCCTTGTCTTGGAGGCGCGGTGGCTTATGACGGAGAGATGAAGGTATACAGTAAATATGAGAGTCAGGACGGCAACGATTCGGCTCTGCCGTTTGACGGCAAGGTCACTCTGCATGGTCAAAAAGATGCTACCGTCTCGTTCCGTCTTGACGACGAAAAGAGAACCTATGCCGAGGTTTTAGTAGGCGACGAAAACAGAACATACGGCAGTTGGGAGGCTTTGATAGAGGGCAACTGTACAGAGTTGTCCGACAATCTGAAGAGTCTCTTTACGCGCTACTACAAGTAGCCCTAAGGCGGGAGGCGCACTCCGGCTCCTGCCGTTCCTTTATTTTTCGATTTTGTGAAAAAGGCGAATCTGCCGTCAATCGTTAGCGCAATCTCTTCGCTCTTTTTAGCGGCTGACCTGCCGGCGGTTTCTATCCTCCTACAATATTTACTCCACTATACACCTCCGATCGAAAATGGCTCTATTTTGCAGGCACTGACCGAATAGCATTTTCATACGATCATAGTCCGAGATTTTTATTGACGAAGAACCAGGCCAACCGGTGGTCCAGCCAATCAAAACTTTTGGCATGCGCTTTGGAGCGTCGGACCAGATAGGAGATTTTGTCTCTGATTTGGGAAT
>WGAW01000122.1 GCA_015494675.1 Hydrogenimonas sp.
GCTCTTTTACAGGCTGCAGAGACTCGGCAAACCGATAGCACTCGTGATAAACAAAATCGACAACGACAGAGAGGAGGAGCGCGCCTGGGAGTTTGGAGAGTTCGGGGCGAAGGAGATGTTCGCAATCTCCGTTTCGCATAACAGGAGGGTCTGGAAGCTGATCGAGTGGATAAAGAGCCATCTCGAAGAGCCGATGCCAGGCCTGAGGATCGAAGACGACGACGCACTCGAAAACCTCATAGATATGTTTGACGAGAGCGGGACTCTCAAAGAGGAGGAGAGTCTCGACGAGATAGGGGTGGCCATAATCGGCCGAACCAATGTCGGGAAAAGCTCGCTTCTAAACGCGCTTCTGGGCAGTGAAAGAGCCGTCGTAAGCGATATCGCCGGCACCACCATAGACCCTGTAGACGAGAAGATGGTCGTAGGCGGCAAAACGGTAACGTTCATAGATACGGCCGGGCTGAGAAGACGCGGAAAGATAGAAGGGATAGAGCGCTACGCCCTGGGACGCACCCGTCAGATGCTCGAACGTGCAGACATAGCGCTGCTGGTACTCGATGCGAGCGCACCTTTGAGCGAACTCGATGAAAAGATAGCCGGTCTGGTGGACGAGTTCAAACTCGGCTGCATAATCGTCCTGAACAAATGGGACGAAGCGCTCGGCAGCTACGAAGAGATTGTCGACGAAGTCAGATACAGATTCAAGTTCCTCTCGTGGGCACCGGTCATAACCGTCTCCGCAAAGTCGAAAAAGAGAGTGCACAAGATCTCGGATGAGATTTTGAAGGTATTCGAAAACTACACCAGGCACATACCGACAAGGGAGCTGAACGAAGTGATCAGGCAGGCGACGATAAAGCACCACATCCCGAGTTTCAAAGGGAAGCCGGTAAATATACTCTTCGCTTCCCAATACGCCATTAAACCGCCGAAAATCGCACTTATCTCGAACCGTCCGCGCGGAATCCACTTCAGCTACATCCGCTACCTGACGAATCGGCTTCGTGAGAGTTTCGATCTCGAAGGGACACCCGTAATACTACTGCCCAAAAAACGGGGCGAAAGAGAGGAGGAGAGCGGAGAGAGGAGTTGACCTCCTATCTCTTTTTCGCACCGAACAGAAATCTGCTGACAACAGACTGGGTGCACTCCTCTCCGGTGAGTACATAGCACAACTCGTTTATATTCTCCATAATATACTCGACATCATCGAACGACTCCCTATCTCCCGCCATCAATATTCTGTCTCCTATTTTTATCGGGAAGTCGGGCTCCGGAAGCAGGATCTCCTCCTCGCCTCTCTTAACATAGAGTATAAGCAGCGGGTTGCTCTTTTTCCAGTCGTCTCTCCTTCTGCTCAAGACTTCGTAGGGAACCTCCTTGCCGCTCTTTCTTATATGACGGACAAGGGCATAGGCGTGCTCTTCGTCTATGACCGTTTCGAACGTGTCGGGATTGTTTCCGATATTCTCCTTCAGCTCCTGCACTACACGCCTTCCCCACGCTTCGCCGCGGTAGCTGATGAGGCGTATGAAACGGTCGGCCAGCGGTCTTGCCAGAGTGTTGTATGTCTTTTTCACCATCAGGGTCTCTATGGTGATGACCCTGTCGATCTTGGCCGCCTTGAAAACAACGGCATCGTTGATCCTGTTCTCTCTGGCAACAGTGTAGATATCGGGGTTTATCCTTTTGGCCGCCATTATGATCGATAGGTTCAGAAGATCGTCTTTCGTCGCCGCGATTATACAGGCGGCCTCCTGCACATCGGCTTTAAGAAGTATCTTCTTGTCGTCCGCGTCGCCGACCATAACCTTCTCTCCCCTTTTGGCTTTAGCCGCCTTTTTCGGGCTAGCTTCGATGAAGATGTAGTCTATGCCCGCCCTTTTTAGGCCTACCTCCAGCGCGGTACCCATTCTTCCGTATCCGCAGACAATATATTTACCCTCCTTGGGAAGTCTGTCCTTTCTTCTTAAAACCAGCGGATCGCCGTATACCCACTGCTCGAGCATAAGAAGCGACGGCGATTTGAGAGAGAGATATATCCTTTTCGCGATGATCTTGAACGGGTTTTCGACGATATCGGCACCGATTGTTTTGAGGTTCTGCGCATACTCCTCTTCGGTAGCCTCCACAATGACCGTAACGTGCTTGTTCATAAGTTTGGCCGAGAGGGCTACATGAAGATTCATCACATCGTCGTTAAAAAGAGATACGACCGCCTTGCAGTTGTGCTTGTGGATTCCGGCGGTTCTGAATACGTTCGGGTCCCTTATGTCGCCTACGAGCGCCGGAACCTCGATCGAGTAGTTCTCGAGTGCGAGCAGTTTTATCTTCTCTTCGTTCTTCTCTATGATGACACTTCGTACACCCTCGCTCGTGAGCCTGTCTATGATCGCTTTGGTCATGGAGTTGTAACCGACGAAGATGATGAAGGGCTCGTCCATCTTCTTGATCTTTCTCTGAAACTGTGCGAGCGCTATCTGCGCGGCCAATACCTTGTCCTGCACGAGCGTTATTATCGAACCTATGGCGTAGAGCCAGCCTATGACGGTGAGATAGATGGTAAACCCCACCCACAGTTTTTGCGGATACGTAAACTGGTAGGGGCTCTCGCCGAAACCGATAGTGGTGGCCATGTAGGATACGAAATAGAAAGCGTCGAAGAAACTGAGGTGGTAGGGCCTCCCCTGATCATCCACCCCCGGTATCAGAACCATTCCCAAAATGGAGATGGAAAAGGTGGCTATCAGCACGTACATAGGCGTACGCATACGCTTGATAATCAGATAGAGCGAATTGTTGCGCAATTTGGTCTACCTCTTCGACTTCAGCACATCTCCGGTAAATAGAACGACCGAGACAATGTTTGCCAAAAGAGCGCCGCCCGAGAGTGACACTATGGCGGTCACCGCTTCCGTATTGAGGCCTGTGACATACTCTCCGAGCGCCCAGACGGATGCGGCGGCGATAAGCTGTATGTCGGCGACCAGGCTCGTAGCGAGCAGTACGGCGCCGAGATGGGTTTTGTCTCCGAGTTTGTATATCGTGGCTATCAGGTTAACTATTATGGCGACGAAGAGTTCGTAACGGTTGTGCTGTTCGAGCACCGTGGGGTCTCCGTAGAAGAAGCCGAAGTTCATCGTAAGAGCCAAAATGATGAAAAATCCCGAAATCACCTTCTCCAAATTCATCCAAGAGCCTTTGCCTGAAATATTTTCGTTCTGCCGAATCTACCTGAATTGTATTAGGATGTCGATTAAACCACACTAAAATGATGATCGGGTATAATTGCCAAAAAATCGGGAAGGACTCTACAGAATGCGAATCGTAAGCGGCATGCGGCCGACCGGAAAACTGCACCTTGGCCACTACCTCGGCGTTTTGAAAAACTGGATTAATCTGCAGGAGAATAACGACTGCCACTTTTTTGTCGCGGACTGGCATGCTCTTTCGACAAGCTACGAAGAGAAGCTCAACCTCAAAGCTCTCGGGCGTGACCTGGTAAAGGAGTGGATTGCGGCCGGCATCGACCCTCAGCGCTGTACGCTGTTCGTGCAGAGCGCCGTCAAAGAGCATGCAGAACTCTATGTGCTGCTGAACATGATAACGCCGCTCGGATGGCTTGAGAGAAACCCTACATACAAAGACCAACTCGAGCAGATGCGCCACAAAGAGATCCACACGGCGGGGTTTCTTACATATCCCGTACTTCAGGCGGCCGATATCGTCATCTACAACGCCGACGCCGTTCCTATCGGTGAAGATCAGAGGCCGCACCTCGAAATAGCTCGTGAGATCGTCCGCAGGTTCCACCACCTTTTTAGCTGCGAAATCTTCACCGAACCGAGGGAGATTCTGGCCCCCGAATCCAGGCTCCCCGGCCTAGACGGAAGAAAGATGAGCAAGAGCTACAACAACGCAATATACCTGAGCGACACACCCGAAGAGGTGTGGCAGAAACTCAGAGGAGCCAAAACCGACCCCCAAAGGGTGCGCAGAAACGATCCGGGCGACCCCGATGTATGCCTGGTCTTCGACTATCACAAGGCGCTGACCGACGATGTAACGGTCCAGAAGATAGATGCGGACTGCCGTGCGGGATCGATAGGTTGTGTAGAGTGCAAAAAGATATGCGCCGCAAGCATAGAAAAGGTACTCGAACCGATCAGAGAAAGAAGAGCCGATCTCGACGACAAGACGGTAGACGAGATAGTGCAAAACGGCAATGAGGCCGCTCGGAAAGAGGCGGCCCGTACTATGGAGAGAGTAAACAGGGCCGTTTTTGAGATAACCTGTAACTTAGAGTAGGCTTTTTGGCCCCATCTAAACAGATCGGGGGAAGAGAGGACTCTCCACCCGATTTCATAATCAATACTCGTAGTATACCGAGCTGTTTTCGGTTATCCAGCTTATCGTACACTCTTTGGCTTTATTGGCATCCCCCAATGTATTGACGACGACGGCTATTCTTCCGCTATTGTCTGCGTAATGGGATACATTTTCCGGTATACACTGGCCGGAACTGCTTGTCACACTGTCGCCTGCGACCCATACTCCCACAAGAGGATCTCCGTTCGGCTTGATAGTAATGGAGAGTACAACGGTATGCTGATTTCCGTCATTGTCGATCTTCACACTGGTCACATTATAACCCATACCCCTGAAGTTGGTCCTTACCGCCGTGCCGCTTCTGGAGCCGTCCTCGGCGTAAGTCTTCGCCGAAAGCGTATATGTGTGTCCAACGAGCATCGGGTCGTAGACCACTTTGAAACGTACATTGCCGTTCGCATCGGTCTGGAATGTTCTCGGATCTTCACTGCTGTCGACATGCGCCAGCGATATGACATCCGCTAGAACCCTCTTCTCGCCGCCCACTATATATTTCAGGCTGTCTGCATTAGGTCCGCTGTAGTAGTCATCGAGTACCAGTGTATTTCCTCCGGTCACCGATGTGATGGTCCAGTCGCCGAGGTAGGATTTGTCTATTCTAAGCGGCGAACTCTGCGGCATTACAATGAGCCTGTCGTTATCCGGCGCGGCGGGGACTACGCTGCTGAACGCTCCGGAGGGTCCGGTAAACTGCGCCGGGTTGGACGCGGTGATCGCACCCTCGGCATATCCGACCCTCTTATATCCGTTTATCAGTGTAGGATAGAGGGTGACACCCTCTCTCGCCGGGTTGGAGTATTTGTCTACCGCATGGATGTTCCATATATCTCTGAAGAGTCCGTCATCCTCTATATACTCCGTACCGACATAGACCAGAGAGAGCGAACTGACCGGACCGGAGAGGATGGTTACGGGTACGGTTTTTGTTATCGTCACCCTCTTCTCTCCGTCGAATATGTCGGCACTTATATCCACAAGCGAAGTGCCCGAAACCGTAAATGTGTGCACCTCCAAAACTCTCGTGCTTCTACCTGAATATCTTGCCGTGGCGCTACCGTTTATGTCGAGCATATTGGTGAACCTGCTTGTTACGTTTACATCGTAAACATAGTTTGAGGGAATCTCTTTGTCGCTGTTTCCGACCTCGTGTATCTGAACCGTAATCTGACCCGTCCTATTTACCTCGAGGTTGGGGTCGCTAAGAAGGCTTATCTCGTAATCTGTCGCGTTGGTATCCCTCGTCGTCTCAAACTGCAGCGTCAACTGTTTCACAACGGAGCTGTCGTTTCCGGCATTGGCAGAGATGTTGATGGTACGGGAGGCGGCATCCGGAAGAGAATCTGGGGCGGTATATGTTATCGTTGCGGTTCCGGATGCGTCGGTAGTGATTATACTCGGCTGGTCGAACGAACCGTAGGAGTTGCCGTCTCCGTTTGCCAGCTGCTCTATCTGGACTTCGGCCGGAACACCTACATTCTCCGCATTTACGGTTATGACCTTTATCGTCTTCTGCTGCCCGGGAGTGGATATGACAAGGTTCGA
>WGAW01000123.1 GCA_015494675.1 Hydrogenimonas sp.
AGCCCCTTGCCGTACTTCTCTTCGACGGCACGAATGGTCAGATTGTCGAGAAACTCCATCGCGACAGGGGTGACTCCGCTGGCCATCGTTTTGTATACCGCCTCCATCGCGCTCTCGACACTCGGGAATATCCCCATCGCGGTCTTTTTGAGCTTCGGTTTCGCGATCAGTTTCAGGGTTATCTCGGTAATTACGGCAAGCGTGCCTTCGCTCGCTATCAAAATGCCGGCGATGTTATAGCCGGCAACATCCTTGATGGTCTTTTTCCCGGCGCGTATTATGTCTCCGTTGGGGCGCACGGCGCGGATGGCCATGACGTAGTCTTTCGTTATTCCGTACTTCGCAGCTCTCATTCCGCCGGCATTTTCGCTTACGTTGCCGCCTAAAGTGGAGTACTCCTGGCTCGCCGGGTCGGGCGGGTAGAAGAGCCCCTTTGCCTCCACCGCCTTCTGAAGATCCATATTTATGACCCCCGGCTGTACGACGGCCACCATATTGTCCATATCGATCTCGAGGATCTTGTTCATATGCTTCTCCATGGCCAGCACTATGCCGCCGCTCGCCGGAAGCGCACCGCCCGTAAAGCCGCTGCCCGCACCTCTGGGCACTATGATTATGCGGTTTTCGTTGCAGTACTTCAGTATCTCGCTTACATCGTTTTCATCGCGCGGAAACACCACCGCATCGGGTTCGAAGCGCTCTCTTGTCGCATCGTACGAGTAGGCGATAAGGTGGGCTTTGTCGCTGTAGACATTCTCTTCGCCGACGATATTCTGAAGATGCTCTATATGTTTTTGCTCCATTGTCACTCCCCCTCGACCTTTTTGTAGAATTTGTCGAAATCTTTCAGTTCGTAGTTGCTGAAGTCGTAAAATGGCGGCTCTATCTCGCCGAAACGGTTGTAAAATGGTGCCGTCAGCTCGTCTGAGACGGCCGTAACGTCGCTTGTTGCCACCCTTTTCCAGCTTATGCAGTCTATGAAGTCGGTACCGTCTTTGAACATGAACATCACAAGGCCGATATGCTGCTTTTTGCACATCTTCTGAAAGTTGTTTCTGTGCGGCAGGGCGTCTCTGTCGCTTGCGAGGTCAACGGCGAAAAGATCGGGGTGTACGAGGGTGAGGCCGCTGAAGCTCTCTTTCGCCTTCTGAAACGACCTGCTGTTCGGAACTATGGGCAGTACACGATCGTAGAGATATCCCAAAATAACCTTGTCACCGCTTTTAGGCTCCGCTTTTACGGCGGGAAGCTTGTGCTGAGGAAGCAGTCTGAACGGCTGCAGTTCGACTTCGGAGCGCTCCTCTGTGCTATTTTTCACTACGGCTGTGGCTATAACGGCTTCGTGTTTCTCGTCGAAACGTCTGATCACTATTCCGCTGATCCCCTCCGGCAGGTTTCCGGCCTCGACTATACCGCCGCCTTTTGAAACCTGCTGCAGCGTTGTTACCGTCTGTGAAGGGACCACGGCGGCAGAGAGGATAGATGAAAAAGAGATAAAAAGAGATAGAAATATTCGAAGCATGGGTGGTCAATCCTTTGGGTTTTTCAAATTGCACAGATTATACTTCAACCAACTTTTAAAGCGACTTTAACGCCCATTTGAGTAAAATAATGGCTATTTTGAAATGAAGCGATACAACCTGATGCCCAGACTCCTTATAATCATCACTCTTTTTGCCGCTTTTGCGGTTGCCTCTGTAGTAGAGAGGGCGCCATGGCCGCAGGGGGAGAGCTTTTTGCACTTCCTTGAGCAAAACGGCATTCCGCAGTCTATCTACTGGGATCTCGACAAAGAGGACAAGGAGCTCTGCGAAGAGATTCGTGCGGGGGTTCCCTACTACACGATGTTCGACGACAACAGGAGCACGATAGAGCAGGTGCTCATCCCCCTCAACGAAGAGCTGCAGATACACCTCAAGCGCAAAAACGACGGCTCGTACGGTTTCGAGATGATTCCCGTAGCATACAGGCAGATTACCGAAGCTTTCGCTATCCCGATAGAGCGCTCACCTTACCAGGACATAATAAAAGCGACCAACAACAGAGTGCTTGCGTATGCGTTCGTCGATGCGTTCAAGAACAGTTTTGATTTTACGAGGCTGAGAAAAGGGGATATGCTGGCCGTGGTCTATACCGAAAAGCTGCGCCTCGGCCGCACGTACGGAGTGCCGGTAAT
>WGAW01000124.1 GCA_015494675.1 Hydrogenimonas sp.
AAAGTCCCTACAACCCCCTAAAGCTTCGAAATCTCAGATTTCGAGACGGCGTTTCGTTTACAAAACGCCGGTATGTTACACGGATTTCGGGCAAAGCCCGCAATCCGGCAGGGACTAAAGTCCCTACAACCCCCTAAAGCTTCGAAACTTTTGCTTTGATAATTCAGATAGAGTCGAACTCTTTGAATAGCCTCTTTGCGTTTCTTGTGGTCAACTCGGCGGTCTCTTCGTAATCCATCGAGAGAATATCGGCAATTTTTTCGACCACGTAAACGGTGTACGAGGGTTCGTTGCGCTTCCCTCTGTAGGGGTGCGGAGTCAGGTACGGGGCGTCTGTCTCGACCACTATGCGCTCACGCGGAATTTTCGGTAGTACGTGCGGCAGCCTCTTCGCGTTTTTGAATGTGAGCACACCCCCTATTCCGTAGTAGAATCCGTGCTCCGCCAGCTTGAGCAACTGCTCGTCGGCATTGTAGCAGTGCAGCACTCCCCCCACTTCCGACGCGCCGTGGTCCAAAAGAAGCCGCATCGAATCGCTACTCGCATCTCGAATGTGTACTATGAGGGGCTTTTTCACACTCTTGGCCATCTCTATCTGCAAAGAGAATATCCGCTTCTGGCGGGCCACGATCTCGTGCGCCTCTCCCTCATCTTCCGGCAACCTGTAGTAGTCCAGACCGCACTCTCCGACGGCTATGCACCTTGGATCCTTCAGATGTTCGAGCAGAAGCTCTTCGTCATACTTTTGCAAATCGTAGGGGTGTACGCCGGCGGCATAGAAGACTCCGGGATAGCTGTACGATATTTCACGGGCCTTCCGCAGGGTATCGGGATCGGCTCCGGGAATCAGAAAGGCGCCTACACCCCTGCTTTCGGCACGCTCGATCACCTCCTCGAGATCTTCATCGAATCGTGAATCGTCGAGGTGGCAGTGTGTGTCTATTATCATCTCGGTAGGGCTCCCGCGGTAAAATTTCGGGATAATTGTACCCTATTTGCAGAGCTCCTTTTTCAGGAGGCGAACTCTTTCAAAATCTTCTTAGCCAGTTTCGAAGCTTCGGCCATACCCTTCTCTCCCGCTATCATTCGCGAGATCTCCGCGACCCTCTCCTCATCTTTCAAAACCCTGGCCACACTTGCGCCACCCTCTTTCGCCACGAGAATGTGCTGCGAAGCGGCTGCACTCAGATGGGGCTGGTGCGAAATGGCCACGATCTGATAGTTTTTCGAAAGGGCCTTCAGGAGCCTGGCTATCGCTATCGACTCGTCACCGCTGACATTTGCGTCTATTTCGTCTATCAGGAGTATACCCTCCCCGCCGGCCAGCTCGCTTTTGCAGAGCAGAACGGCAAGACCTATACGGTTGAACTCGCCGCCGCTTAGTGTATCGATGGAGGATCCCTGAAGATCGATTCTTACCTCATCCACTCCCGAAGCGTCCAGAGGCTTGGGAGAGATTTCCAGACGCAGAGGCGGCATGCGCAACTGCTCGAGGTAGCCGTTTATGAACCTCTCCACCTTCTGCGAAGCCTCCCTTCTGCTGTAGCTTATGTTTTCGGCCTCTTTTCTTAGAGCCAGAAGGAGCATCTGCACTTCTGTTTCGAGATCACCGAGCTCATGATCGATATTTCTATAGTACTCGAGCTCCTTTATCTTTTCGTCCCTGTATGCGAGGGCCTCTTCGATAGAGCCGTATCTGCGCTTTAGTGCCGCCAGCTCCTCAATACGGTCCAAAACACGCTCGACGTCGGTATCTTCAAGCTCCTCCAGCGCCTCCTGCGCCCTTTCGAATTCGTTTCTGAGCATATTCATCGCCTCGTCAAAGAGGGCCGAATCGCTCTCTATGAGCTCCAGAGCCTCGTGAACATCTTGCTCGGCTTCGAAGATCAGCGAAGCTTTGGCTATCGCCTCCGCGATCTTCTCCTTTTTGGAGAGTTTACGTTTGATCCTCATAAGCTCCTCGTCCTCTCCCGGCTTTGGAGCCGTCTCGTCTATCTTGGATATCTCGAACTCCGCGAACTCTATGAGCTCCCTTACGCGCTTTTCATCGGAGCGCATCGTCTCGAGCCTGTCGCTCTTTCGGCGGTACTCCCCGTATAGCTGAACAAACGCATCTTTTCGCTCCGCAAATCCCGGGTCGGAAAAGGCGGCCATGGCATCTACCAGCTCCAGAAGGAGCTCGGGTGAGAGCTCACGGTTGTCTCGCTGCGCTATATGTCTTACGACGGGGCTCATCATCTCCCTGATCCGCTTTTTCGAGATGGTCAGATCGTTCAGAAAGTACCTGATCTTCTCCCTCTTGACGGCCCGGAGCGTGATCTCGGATTCGTCGTTCTCGTAGCTCTCGAGGTTTAGAAGCGGACTCCTCTTCAAGAGCGCCTCGGAGCGCTCCGCTTTGACATCGCCCAGGCCGAAGAGCGCAAGCAGAGAGCCCATAAAGACCGACTTGCCGGCCCCGCTCGGTCCGGTAACCGCAACAAGCCCCGACTTAAGCTCAAGATCGATCGTCTCGAAACCGACGAGACTCTTCGCATAGAACCTCTCTATCATCGCCCCTGCCCCCACGACAGTTTTTCGCGCAGCACATCGAAATAGTTCCGCTCCACCCTGTGTATAAGCCTCGCGCCTATGGGAGCCTTTTTTATCACAAGCGTATCTTCCGGACCGAAGTCGTACTGCTCCTGGCCGTCTATTATGACGAGCGACTCCTTTTCCGGTGTCTTTATCTCTATTTCGAAGTCGGCGGGAATCACAAGCGGTCTTTGCGTAAGGGAGTGGGGGCAGATCGGTGTCAGTATGAAGGCGTCCGTCAGAGGAAACGTAACCGGGCCGCCGGCGGCAAGGTTGTAGGCGGTGGACCCGGTGGGGGTCGATACGATGAGACCGTCGCCGTAGTAGGTGTTGAACCACTTCTTGTCTATGTAGGCATCTACCTTCACCATCTTCGATATCGAGGGACGGCTTATGACGATATCGTTGAAAGAGTGGAGACTCTTTTGCGCCCTCGGACTCGAAAGCACCCCCTCTATCATCATCCTCTCGTCTATCCTGAACTCTCCGGTATAGAGTTTATCTATGAACGACTCGGTCTCGGACGGATTTATATCGGCGAGGAAACCGAGCGTACCGGCGTTAATGCCGAGGATGGGCTTATGGTAGCTGTAGCTGCGTCTGGCCAGAGAGATCAGAGTTCCGTCGCCGCCTATGCAGACCAGTATGTCGCTCTTTTCGCATATAACGGAGAACTCCTGCCCGAGAACGCCTATCATACCGGCGCTGATGGAGTCCACAAGAACCTCGGCGCCATGCCTCTCGAAAGCGTTCTTGACCTGATAGAAGAGGGCCTTCAGCTCCGGCGTAGAGGGTCGAAGAACGATACCTACGCGCTCTATTTCAAGATCGGTTCTCACATTTTACCTTTAGTTCCGGCCGAAACGAGACTCTCTCCTCGGCCGGCAAGTTTTTGAAACGGGAAGATTCGACATCTAAAGATTCTAACAAAAAATAAGTTTGGTTTTGATATAATCGCGCCATTATCAACTCGCCGGATATAAAACCGATGCGGCGACAAACTCAAACGGGCGTGCGAAACGCGCCCGAAACCGGAGATACGATTTGCGAACACACTACTGTACCGATCTTGACGAAAAGAGCGTCGGCCAAGAGGTCACGCTGGCGGGCTGGGTAAACAGCTACCGCGACCACGGCGGCGTAATATTCATAGACCTCAGGGACAAAAGCGGCCTCGTGCAGCTTGTGTGCGACCCCGCCGACAACGCCGATGCCCACAAGAAGGCCTCTCAGGTCAGGGACGAATATGTTCTGATAGCCAAAGGCAAGGTACGTCTTCGCGGGGCAGGTCTCGAAAACCCCCGTCTTAAAACGGGAAAGATAGAGGTTGTCATCGACGAGCTTACCATAGAGAACAGAAGCGAGCCGATGCCGTTCACGCTTGGTGATCCCAACGTGGGCGAAGATATCCGCCTCAAGTACCGATACCTCGACCTTCGCCGAAAAGAGATGTTCGAGACGTTCATGCTACGCTCCAAAGCCGCCATAGCTGCAAGAAACCTGCTAGACTCGCTGGGATTTCTGGAGGTAGAGACCCCTATCCTTACAAAATCGACACCGGAAGGGGCCAGAGACTACCTGGTACCAAGCCGCGTCCACAACGGCGAATTCTACGCGCTTCCGCAGTCGCCGCAGCTTTTCAAGCAGCTTCTGATGGTAAGCGGCTTCGACAGATACTTCCAGATTGCCAAATGTTTCAGAGATGAGGATCTGCGAGCCGACCGCCAGCCCGAGTTTACCCAGATAGACGTAGAGATGAGCTTCTGCACCCAGGAGGATGTGATGGGTGTGGCGGAAGAGCTTCTGAAGGCTATCTTCTCGGCCTGCGGACACGAAATAGAGACTCCATTCAACCGCATAACCTACCGTGAATCGATGGAGAAATACGGAAACGACAGGCCCGACCTTCGCTACGGTCTGGAACTGGTGGAGGTGATAGATCTCTTCGAAGATTGCGACTCGCCCGTTTTCTCCGAGATTGCGCAGTACAAAAAGCTCAACCGGATAAAGGCGCTCAGAGTTCCCGGAGGAGACACCGCCTTTTCGAGAAAGATCATCAAGGAGCTCGAGAGCTTCGTATCTCAATTCGGTGCGAAGGGTCTGGCCTACATACAGGTAAAGGAGGAGGGACTAAAAGGTCCCATACTCAAGTTCCTCTCCGAAGAGTCGATAGAGACGATGAAATCGAGGCTTCAGCTACAGGTCGGCGATATCGTCTTCTTCGGTGCCGGAGATCGCAAAACGGTATGGGACTACATGGGAAGACTGCGGGCCGAAGTGGCGCAGAGGCTCGGACTTGTCGATGAAGAGCGTTTCGAGTTTGTCTGGGTTGTAGATTTTCCGATGTTCGAACTCGAAGAGGGAGAGCTGCACCTAAAGGCGCTGCACCACCCCTTTACGATGCCCAAAAACATAGATGAAGAGGATGTCGAAGCGATCGAATCGGTGGCCTACGACATCGTTCTAAACGGCATAGAGCTCGGAGGCGGGAGCATCCGTATACATAAATTGGATATTCAGCAAAAAGTCTTTAAAATGCTCGGAATAGGCGAAGAGGAGGCGAACGAGAAGTTCGGCTTCCTGCTTGACGCGCTCAAATTCGGGGCTCCTCCGCACGGAGGTTTCGCCCTCGGCTTCGACAGGCTCATGATGCTGATAGGCAAAAAAGAGAGCATACGCGACGTCATAGCGTTCCCGAAAACGCAGAGCGCTACGTGCCTGTTGACGCATGCGCCGAGCCCCGTGGATGAAGATCAGCTAAAAGAGCTCGGAATCCGCATCAGGAAGCAGCCGAAAACCGATGCGCCTAAGTGACGCCAAGCCGGGCGATATCGTAAAGATCAAGGGGTTCGAGCGTGACTGCGACGGCTTCAAGTGCCGCCTCGACGCCCTCGGAATCAGGGTCGGCGATATTGTCGAAATAAAGAGTAAAGCCTTTCTCGGCCCCATAGAGATCAAAAACGACGAAGTAGACATAGCTCTCTGCCGCGGACAGGCCGAAAAGATCATTGTAAAACCAATAAATCTCAGGAGAATTTCATGAAAAAACTTTTTCTAATAATAGGAGCGCCGGGAAGCGGCAAGACTACCGACGCGGAACTTATCGCCGCCAACAACCCCGATACGATCGCACACTACTCGACAGGTGATCTGCTGCGCGCCGAAGTGGCCAGCGGCTCCATGCTCGGCGCCACGATAGAGCGCTATATAAGCAAAGGAAACCTCGTACCTCTCGATATCGTTATAGACACGATCGTCAGCGCCATCAAAAAGAGCGACAAGCCGGTCATACTCATAGACGGTTTCCCGAGAAGTGTGGAGCAGATGGAGGCTCTCGACAAGATCCTTTCGAACGAGCCCGATGTAAAACTCGAAGCCGTGATAGAGGTGGATGTCAGCGAAGATGTGGCGCGCGAGCGTGTTTTGGGCCGCGCACGAGGTGCCGACGACAATGAAGAGGTTTTCAAAAACCGTATGAAAGTCTATCTGGAACCTATAGAGGCTATCAGAGAGTTCTACAGGCAAAAAGGGCTCCTGCACGTCATCAACGGTGAACGCTCGATAGAAGAGATCGTCGACGAGATGGAAGCTTTCATCAAAAGCAGAATCTGATGCACATCTATCAGGTCATCATAGGATCTGAGATACTCAACCGCCGAAGGGCCGACAGGCACTTCAACTTCCTCTCTTCGAAACTTCTCGAACGGGGAGAGAGGCTCTACGCCTCTTTCGTAATAGCTGACGAGATGAGTCTTATCAAAAATATATTCACCCTTGTAAAGAACGATCCCGATAGTTACATGTTCAGTTTCGGCGGTATCGGCTCCACTCCCGACGACCTAACAAGAGAAGCGGCCGCCGAAGTCTTTACCGGGAAGCCTCCAAAGAGGCACGAAGAGGCGGCAAGACTCATTCTAGAGCAGTTTGGAGAAGAGGCCTACCCCCATAGAATCAGAATGGCGGAGCTTCCCCACGGTGCCGACCTGCTCGACAATCCCGTAAACAGAGTACCCGGCTTCAGCCTTCAGGGGCGCTTCTTTTTCGTGCCGGGGTTTCCGCAGATGGCACATCCGATGGTACTCCGGGCTCTCGATGAGTTTTTGCCGAAACCGAAGCGGATATATAGAACGACCTTCACGGCCCTGACAAGCGAAAACGACCTTATAGAGATGATGGGAAGGGTCCCCGAAGAGATCGAACTCTCCTCTCTGCCTGCATTTTGCGGCAAGAGGCGTATAGCCGTCATAAGTCTCGCAGGCGAAGAGGCGGAGTCGGTCCGAAAGTGCCGTGAAGAGTTCATATCTTTCATGGAGTCTAAAAATATAGAGTGGCTCGAAGGGGATAGGCACGATGACCCTGATATTTGCAACCCTGACGATTGACCTTCCGTTTGCGGAGTCCAAAAAGGGGAGGCGCGCCGTCGTTAACTCCATGAAAGATCATCTTTCACGAATGAACTGCTCGGTACTGGATATCTCGGGAGAGTACCCGAAAGAGGCGCAAATCGCCCTCACTTTCCTGAGCCGAAGCGAAGATGAGGCTAACAGGAAGATCGAGAAGATCGAGAAGATGCTCGAGAGCAGGTACCCCGATATACATTCGGAGCTCACATATGACCGCCTCTAGACTCTCCGCTTTATCGAAGAAGCTCTTTTTCCAGATACCGTGCCACGCCGTCTTCGTCGTTGGTCCACGGCAAGACTATGTCGGCAAGCTTCCTGATCTCCTCTATCGCATTGGCCACGGCTATTTTACACCCCGCAGCTTCGAATAGACCGAGATCGTTGTGGCTGTCTCCGAATACCGTGGTATGTGCCCTGTCGACACCTTCTATCTCCTCGAGCCTTAAGAGGGCGTGCGCTTTGTCGCCATCCGAGTGCAGTACCGTCATGAACCAGCAATCCATATAGGGATCTTTTGAACGTTTAATCTCTATCTCGCCGCCGAAAAGCTCCCTGAACGCCGCTTCGAGCCCCGCGGTCACCTCTTCACTCTCCATATAGACGATCTTGAGGTTTCTCTCCATAGCCCTGAGAGGATCGGCGTCGAGCAGCCTCCTGTCGTTGTGGTAGGTCTCGAGAAGCTCCTGCTGGTAACGGTTCCTCCTCTTCGGATATACGAAGCGTTCGATCCCGTTTTCGTCTAGTCCTACGAGAAGGGGCTCGAAACCGGCCTCGGCACGGCCGAGCTCTATTACGGCGTCTGCCGTATCTTTCGGCAAAGAAGCTATATGAAGTGCCTCCCCGTCGGCAGAAGCTATCATTACGCCGTCAAGCAGTATGAGCGGCTCTTCGAGCCTAAGGCCTTCAAGCAACTTGCGAACACCTGTATAGCTGCGGGCGGTAGCGATCGAGAGCTTCACTCCAGCCTCCACCAGGCGGTTCCAGACGCTTTTGCTGTAGTCACTGATACCCAAATCGCTTCTTAGAAATGTTTTGTCGAGATCGGTCAGATAGAGACGGGGCATTGTAGACTCCATGTAGCCGCGGCGGCATCGTATTGCGGAATTTTACCACATAAACGGTCTACTACTTGATTTGATTTTCAAACATATTGCGATAAAATTGCGCATCAACCACATTAGGAGAGCAATAATGGAAATTTCCAAAATCGGCAGCGGCGAGTGCCCGGACAAGGTCCATGCGCTGATCGAGATCCCTTACGGATCGAACATCAAATATGAACTGGACAAAGAGAGCGGCGCAATATTCGTAGACCGCATACTCTACTCGGCCATGTTCTACCCGGCCAACTACGGGTTCGTTCCAAACACTCTGGCGGACGACGGAGACCCTATAGATATTCTTGTACTAAACGACTGCCCCGTGCAGGCCGGCTCGGTGATAAAGTGTCGCCTTATCGGCGTTCTTCTTATGGAAGACGAAGCCGGAATAGACGAGAAGCTCCTTGCCGTTCCTGTAAGCAAAATCGACCCCTCCTACGACGCGATAGAGAGCTACGAAGACCTCCCGAAAGCGCTGCTCAACAAGGTAAAGAACTTTTTCGAAACCTACAAGATGCTCGAACCCAACAAATGGGTGAAGGTAAAAGAGTTTCAGGGAAAAGAGGAGGCCGCAAAACTGCTCGAAGCGGCTATAAAAAACTACAAATAGATACCGCGCCCGCAAGGGCGACGGCCAAAACCCAAAACCCAAAACCCAAAACCCAAAACCCAACAACCATCGACCATCGACCATCGACTATTGACTATTGACTATTGACCATCGACTATTGACTATTGACTATTGACTATTGACCATCGACTATAGACTATCGACTATGATAAATATAACTCTCGATCCCGTTTGCTATACCTTCTGCTAAAAGATTCTGGTAGTTCGGGTTAAAGAGCCTCGGACCCTCGGTAGGGTGGGTAATGTAGCCTATCTCTATCAAAACGGCCGGCATCTGGGCACCCACAAGGACCCAAAACGGTCCGTCACGTACACCATTATCCACAACACCTCTATATTTTTTTTTCAAGGAAGCCAATATCTGTCTCTGCAGATCAATGGCAAGCTTATTAGATTCAATAATCTTTTCTCTGTTCAGACTGTTTAGGTAGGTGTTTTTTGTATAGAAATTTTTATTGCTAAAATCGGCTCTATTTTCCAGTTCGGCCACTCTCTTTGCTCGCCCGCTTCGTGACCATGAAAGAAAATATGTCTCGATTCCTTTGCTCTTATATCTGCTTCCTCCCTTCGGTGCCGCGTTAGCATGGATAGATATGAAAAAATCGGCATTTTTCCGGTTTGCGAATTTGGTCCTCTTTTTCAACGGTATAAAAACATCCCTGCTGCGTGTCAGATAGACCCTAAAGCCCCTTTTCTCCAACACCCTCTTCAGACGTTTCGCTACAGCCAGTACGGCATCTTTCTCTCTTCTCTTTTTGTATCCTACGGCTCCGGCATCCTTACCGCCGTGACCGGGGTCGACAACCACTGTATAGCTCTTTTTCCCAAACCGTGCTCCGGAAACCGCCGACGACGTTTTTGCGGAAGAGCTCTCGGGCGATGCCTTTTTCGCCCCGCCTCTCCTCTTCTTGGAGTATCCGGGCAGGGTTATCGCCACCGTTTTATCCGCGGCGGTTAGCTTCGGTTTATACGCTTTAAGAGTCTCTATAACGACCCTGACCCTCTTCGGATCGAACTGTGCGATCCTGATCTCTTTGAAACCGGCGCCCCTGTAGCGCTTTATGGAAAAGGGGATCTTCGCATTTTTAAAGTCGTATACGTAAAGAACCCTCCCTTTACGCTCGAGTATGAAATGTTTTATCGACTCTCTATCGACTCGCCTGTCAAATATAAGGACCAGCCTCCCCTCTTCGATCTCCGATCTCAGGAGCCTGGCTCTTTTCGAGGTTTTGGAAGAGGGGTATTTCTCTATGGAAGCGGATTTTTTTGCGGAAGATTTCGTTCTCTTTCCGGACTCTTTTCTCACCTTTTGCCGCGGTGCGACCGCCTTTAGAGCGTTTTCGTACCTTGTAGGATCCAGCCCGAGTACTTCGGAAGCCTTTATGAGCCCCTTCAGCGCCTCTATCTGAACTTTTTTGTCCCTATCCAGAAGCGCCTTCATATAGAGAGACTGATACTCGTGGTACCCCTTCCATACAACCGATTTGGAGGCGGAAGATATAGCTTTGGAGGCGCTCTTGAGACGTTCCGAAACATCCGATGCAAAAATGGAGACGACGAACAGAAAGAGTGCCAGAAAGAGAGTGATGCGACTTATGGTTACTCTCCGTGGACAAGTTTGTGCATCAACTCTTTGACCGTTATGATCTCTTCTATCCTGTAACCGTTCGATCCGCTGAAGAAGAGTCCGAGCTCTTTGTCACCCATATAGGCATCGCTTAGCCTGTCGGCGATGCAGTAGCCGACCTCTTTCGCCTCCACTCCGCGCTTGCACGGAGCGACGCAGTTGCTTATACACTTGATCGCCGGCCCCTCTCTCTTCTGCACAAGCTCTATCAGGTTGGTTCTTACCCCCCTGGCCGGATACCCGACCGGAGATTTCAGTAGAAGGATATCCTCCTTTTTCGCTTTCAAAAGAACCTCTTTGAAGTTCCTGTGCGCGTCGCACTCGTGCGTCCCTATGAAACGTGTACCCATCTGTACGCCGCTCGCACCGAGCTCTATGCACCTCTCTATATCTTTTTTATCCCAGATTCCGCCCGCCGCGAAGACCGGGATGCCGCCCCACTCGGCCGCCTCTTCCACCACCGGACCGATGAGATTCTCGAGCTGATACTCCTCCATCATGCACTGCTCGTAGGTAAAACCCTGATGTCCGCCGCTAAGCGGCCCTTCGAGTATCACCGCATCGGGTATTTTGCCGTACCGCTTCTCCCAGCGGCGGCAAATCAGGCGCAGAGCCTTCGGCGAAGAGACGATGGGAACGAGTGCCACATCGGGAAAGTCTGCCGTAAACTCCGGCATATTGGTAGGGAGCCCGGCCCCTGTTATGATGATGTCGGCGCCCGCTTCGCACGAATCCTCGACGACACGTCCGTAGTCGTTTATCGCATATAGCACATTGCTCGCCAGCGGTGCGTCGCCGCAGATTTTACGCGCGTTTTCGAAGATCTTCTCAAGAGCTCTTTTGGAGTAGAAGTTTTCAACCTCCAGCGGCCGCTGTGCCACCAGCTTTTCGGCATACGCCCTGTTTTCGTAATAGCCTGTCCCGACACTGCTTATGACACCGAGCCCCCCTTCGAGGCTCACATGGCCGGCCAGCCGGTCCCAGCTTATTCCTACCCCCATGCCGCCCTGGATTATCGGATACTTAAGTGTATGTTTTCCGATCTTTACAGGTTTCAACTCCACTACTTCACCTTCACTCTTGCAAATTTTTTCTTTCCTACCTGAAGTATATACTCTCCAGCTTCCAAATGCAAGTCTTTGTCGCTGACTTTCTGCTGGTCGATCCTTACGGCACCCGCTTGCAGATCGCGTCTGGCCTGGGATGTGGAGGGCTCCAGTTTCGCCTCTACAAGCGCCTTGGCTATCCATACGGGCCCCTCAACCTCGAACTCCGGGATTTCTGTGGGAAGATCTTTCCGTTTGAACACTTTGTTGAACTCTTCGCAGGCCGAAAGCGCCGACTCCCTGTCGTGGAAACGCTCCACTATCTCTTCGGCCAGCATCTCCTTGGCCCTCTTGGGGTGGAGCTTTCCGCTCTCTACATCCTCCTTCATCCGCGAAATCTCGGTAAGAGGACGGGAACTCAGCAACTCGTAGTAGCGCCACATCAGGTCGTCGCTTATGCTCATCAGCTTCGCGAACATCACGTTCGGCTCCTCCGCAACGCCTATGAAGTTGCCCAGCGACTTGCTCATCTTCTGCACGCCGTCGAGCCCTTCGAGTATCGGCATCATCAGCACCACCTGCTCTTTGCCCACACCGTAGGCGCGCTGCAGATGCCGCCCCATCAGCAGATTGAACTTCTGGTCAGTCCCCCCTATCTCGATATCGCTCTTCAAAACGACACTATCGTAACCCTGAAAGAGCGGATAGAAAAATTCGTATAGAGAGATATCCTGACCGCTTTTGAAACGCTTTTCGAAATCGTCGCGCTCGAGCATTCTTGCCACCGTTCTCTTCGATGCGAGCTCTATCATCTCGTAACTGGTGAGCCTGCCGAGCCACTCGCTGTTGAAGACGACGACGGTCTTTTCCGGGTCCAGAATTTTGAAAACCTGCTCTTCGTAGCTTTTGGCATTCTCTTTCACCTCTTCCCGGCTCAGTTTCTTTCTTGTCTGGCTCTTGCCCGTAGGGTCGCCTATCATTCCGGTGAAGTCGCCTATCAGAAACTGCACTATCGCCCCGTACTTCTGGAAGGTGGCCAGTTTCTGAAGCAGTACCGTATGGCCCAGGTGCAGATCCGGCGCGGTCGGGTCGAAGCCGGCCTTCACATAGTAGGGCTCTCCCTTTTCGTAATATCTGCACACCAGCGACTCTATCTGATCTTCCGTTATAATTTCGACGGCTCCGCGCCTGATCTCATTCAAAGCCTCTTCAACCATATTTACAGTATCCTCAATCGTTTGTTAAATTTCATGTAGCGGACGCGGGGAGCGGCTCTTGCGCTCCCCGCATAAAGTTTTCGCTCTATCACTGTTTGTACGCGTCCGTCACACTCACAAGCTCTATCACCTTGAACCTCTTCTCCATAAGCTCTTTCAGATGCACCTGGTCATGATCTTTGCTCTCGAAGATCACCTCGCAGAGGTTGCTCTGCGAAGTCCCCTCTCCAAGCTTTATGGAGATTATGTTGCACTCTATCTTCGCAAGATAGGCCAGAAGCTTTGCAAGCGCCCCTTTTTCATCTTTCAGGGTAACGAGTAGGCGATACCTCTGAAGCCTGCTCTCCCTCCACTCCACAAAGAGCATCGGAGTACCCTTCTCGATCAGAGCGTTCGCCTTTTCGCAGAACTTGTGGTGCACCACCGCCTTGCTGCCCATTTTAAAAGCGGCGATCGGATCTCCGCGCTTCGGATGACAGCAGTAGTCGAACTCCACACTCGATATACTTTCGGTGGAGTAGACCGTAAAGTTTTCAAAGTTATAGAGCTTGAGCTTTCTTTGCGGACGCTGCAGTATCGGCGGAAGGATAGACTTTTTGCGCTTGTCCGCCATATATCGGTGCAGGACCTCTTTATAGAAGCTCAGATCCCTCGGAACCCTGTAGATCTGGTCGGCGAAAGATTGGGCCGAAATCCACTCTTTAACCTCGTGCGTCCCGATCCCCAGTGTCGCCGAGAGTATGTTTACGGCGCTCATGCCGTCGATCTCTTTGCGCTTTTTGTTGCATCGCGTCCTCATATGGCTCTTGGCTCTCGATGTCTTGACGGCGTCTATCCATGTGCAGTGGTATATCGGCTCGTCCGCCGTGATTATCCTTACCAGGTCTCCGTTTTTGAGTTCGCTCAGCAGTGAAGCGGGCCGTTTGTTGACCAGGGCCGCCTGCGCACGCTCCCCGACCTGGGAGTGAACGGCATAAGCGAAGTCGAGCACCGTGGCGCCGCGCGGTAGGGTTATCTGGTCACCGCCGGGGGTAAATACGCTTATATCTTCACTGTAGAGGTCGTTTTTAACGAGTTCGTAGAACTCCTCTATCGATTCGTTCTGATACTGCAGGTTCTTTAGCCACTCCATGTTTACCGCACTATCGCCCTGCTTGTACTTCCAGTGCGCGGCTATTCCGTACTCGGCGGTCTTGTGCATCTCGAACGTCCTTATCTGCGCCTCGATGATCGACGTATCGTCGAAAACCGTCGTATGAAGGGTCTGATAGCCGTTCTCTTTCGGTAGCGCCACATAATCTTTGAAGCGCGCTATCAGCGGTTTGAAGTTCAGATGCAGAATCCCCAGGGAGCGGTAGCACTCTATAGGCTCTCTGACGAGTATCCTGATCGCCAGCAGATCGAGTATCTCGTCTATGGAGATACCTTTTCGCTGCATTTTGAGATATATGGAGTAGTAGTGTTTGACCCTGCCGAAAATTTCGAAGCTGTCCGACTTGAAGCCGTTGTGCAGCATCAGGGTTTTGACTTTGGAAATGAATGTGTTGAGCCTTATCTGAAAATCCTGGCTGTGCGACGTGACATAGTCGTCTATCTTCTCGTACTCTTTCGGAAAGAGGTAGTAGAAGCTAAGATCTTCGAGCTTGTTTTTGAGCGCCGCTATTCCCAGCCGATGCGCGATCGGAGCGTAGACCACAAGTGTCTCTTCCGCTATGCGGTGGCGCTTTGCGGGAGATAGTGCGTCGAGTGTGAGCATGTTGTGCAGGCGGTCGCACAGCTTTATGACGAGTACGCGTACATCCTCGATGGAGCATATGAGCATTTTACGAAAACTCAATGCGGAGGTTACGAGCTTTTCGTCCGACGTAGACGGGACCAGCTCACTGTCTCTGATTTCGACGATCTTTGTCAACCCCTCGACCAGGTGCGCGACATCTTCGCCGAAACGACTCCTGACATCTTCGATGCCGAAAGTCGTATCTTCGACCACGTCGTGCAAAATTGCCGCCAGCACCATCGTCTCGTCGGAGCTTATCGAAGCCGTTATCGCCGCCACGAGTATAGGATGGACGATATAGGGTTCGCCGCTCTTTCTGAGCTGTCCCTCGTGAGCCTCTTTCGCAAAAGCGAGCGCATCGGTGATCTTTTGGGTAGGTGATATCGTATCGAAAAGGAGTGACTGCGCCTCGGAGACCGTCCGAACCGAACGGATCTTCTGAAGCAGCGGCTCTATTGAAGGCTGCACATAAAGGCCTTAACTCTTTTCCACACCTTCGATTTTCAGATAACCCTCCGCTATCTCGGTAATCGCGATATCCGAAAACTTATGTTTCTTCAGATCCATATCTACAAGCGGCTCCGCTCCGGCCGCAAGTTCGTTCGCTCTCTTCGAGACGGCGGCCGAAAGGAGGTACCTGTTGAAGTTCGCTCTCTCCAAAGCTTTCGCTGCTCTCTTTTCAAGTCTCATCTTTATCTCCTCTTATCTGGTTTCTTTTTACTATTTGACTATCGAACACTTTTCGTAGTCGCCGTGGATTATTGCCATGAGATTACCTTTCTGGAACATGTCGCACACCAGTATCGGCAGCCTGTTCTCCTTCGCGAGCGCTATAGAAGTGTCGTCCATCACTTTTATGTTGTCGGCAAGGGCTTCGTCGTAGCTGAGCACCGGGAGCTTTTTCGCGTCCGGGTACCTGTTTGGATCCTTGTCGTAGACTCCGTCGACCTTTGTGGCTTTGATGATCATGTCGGCGCCGATCTCTATGGCGCGCAGGGTAGCCGCCGTATCGGTGGTGAAAAAGGGGTTCCCTGTACCCGCAGCGAATATGACGATACGCCCCTTTTCAAGATGGCGTATCGCGCGACGCACGATGAAGGTTTCGCATATCTGCTCCATCTTTATTGCACTCTGGACTCTCACCCTCATACCCAGATACTCCAGCGCCTCCTGCATGGCCACAGCGTTTATCACGGTCGCGAGCATCCCCATATAGTCTCCGCTCGTACGCTTGATGATGCCGTCTTTGGCGGCCGTCACTCCGCGGATTATGTTACCGCCCCCTATGACGACTCCCACTTCGACACCGTTGTCGACAAGCTGTTTGATCTCCTCGGCGATAAACTTCAGTATGGAGGTATCAACCCCGTATCCGCTCTCTCCGGCCAGAGCCTCACCGGAAAACTTAACCAGAACACGCTGTTTCGCCATGAACTCTCCTGCCTTGAAATTGAGGGATTTTATCCAAATGATGCTTTAAAACAGATATATGTTTAAGGCTAGTCGCGACGCTCTTTGAATCCGGAGTCTTCGCAAGGGGTATGCAAAGCCGCTCTCAGCGCTTCAGGGTGATGAGATCGAGGGGATTGATATGGCGCTCCTTTTGAGTCACTTCGAACATCAGCTCCCTGCTGACCCTGCCTATGACATACCCTTTTTTTATCTTTTTCCCCTCCTTGACGGTCGGGGCTATCTTGTCCATTTTCGCATAGATGGTATGCAGGCCGTTTTTATGCTCTATAATCACCACTTTGCCGAGCAGCTTCGTATCTTTGACGAAAACGACGCGGCCGTTCAATACATTTTTCACCTTCGCATTCTTTCTGTACGGCTGGAGAGTGACCGATTCGTTGAAAATTCGAATCCTGTAGACCGGATCGATGTAGGATCCGAACTTTTTGACCACTTTAGCCTTTCCCACCGGAGAGATCGTCTTTCTGCCCCTGTAGCGCCCTACGGCATGGCGCTGGTAGGATGAACCGATGGTGCGCACGTTGAGTTTGTCGCCCGAGGCGATCGCAAGTCTTGTCCGCTCATCCGGCTTCGGAGCTCTTTTTCTACTCTCCCTCTCCTTTTTTAGAATATTTAGCCTCGCAAGCGTCTTTCTTAGATCCCTCTCTTCGTTCTGAAGCTTCCGTAGCCTGGCCTGATACTCCCTCTTCTCCTTTTCGAGTCTCGCCTGAAGCTCGCCTCTTCTGCTCTTCTCCTTCGCCGCCTTCACCTTTCTCGCCTCCAGTTTCTCTATCATAGCTTTTATCTTTGCGGCTTCACTTGCAAGCTTTTCACTCCTCAAAAGCGTATTTCTGTACTCTTTTTGCATCCTCTTCAGCCGTTTGCTGTCGGCCTCTATGAGCACCTTTAGAGTCTCGTTCTCCACCACCTCTTCAGGCGACTCCAGACCTTTTTGCCTCTTTATCTCTCCGAGTACGTAACGGTTCGCCATCAGATCTATCAGCTCGCTCTCCTGCCTCTTTTTCGTAATTTCGAGCTTTTTGAGCTGACCTTTTATCTCTTTGAGCCTCTCTTCGCCCTCCGCGTAGCGTTTGGCTCCGCCGGCTATCTCGGCATCGAGTTTTGCTATGGTTTTGTCGAGCTCCCGCAGCTTTTTTCTGTTGGAAGCTATCTTCTCCGCTATCTTGGCCAGCTTTCTGTCCATGTTGCTGTATGCGCTTTTCGTATTCGCAAGCCTCTGTTTCGACTTTTTTATCTTTGTATCTATAGACGCACCCGATGCCGGAAGCAGCACAAGAGCCGGTATCAGCAGTAAAAGCTTCAAAACCATTCCCGCTACTGCTCCTCTTTGAACCGTAGCACCACCCAGGCGGCACTAAAGAGTGCTATCGCGAAAGAGACTCCGGCCAGCACCGCTATGTCGTCGAATCTAAAAAGGGTCTCCGGCGTCGTACCTATCTCACCCAGCAGCTCCGCTACGCCGGGGTCGTTGACCAGATAGACAAGCGTCGATACGACAAGGAGCAGAGCGAGCAGCGCGTCGACTATCGCCAGCCTGAAAAGAACCCCGCTTCGCAGCCACACGGGCGCCCCGAAAAGCGACATAATCTGCATCCTCTCCCTATGTTCGAACTGCCAGATCGTCATCTGTTTCATCAGGAGCAGCAGAGATATGGCACCTATGAGCACGCTGAAAACGGTAAAACTGATCTTCATGAACAGCAGCATCGCATAGAGCCTGTCGTGCACCTTCTCGAAAATATGCACATCCCGTACCCCGGGAATAGACATAAGCTCGGACTTCAGCCTTTCGATCCTATCGCTTCCGGCATATCTTCTAAGCTTTATCGAGAAAAAAAGCGGCATGATAGACCTTATCTTCTCGACGCTTTCGGGATTCATATCGGCCCTGATCCCGCGCAGTACGTTTTCGGCATCTATCGGCTCGACCCTCTCTATCAGTGTATCGCTGTGGGAGATATCCGAGAGCTTCACCGACCTGTCCGCCACCAGGATGATCGAGTAGCTCTCTTTGAGCCTCTTCTCGTGACTCTCCGTTATACGGTCGAAGATCATAAGATACTCAATGCAAAAAAGAATTGCGAAAAGCGGGAGTATCAGAGATAGATGGTGCCTAATGGATCTCATAGATCACTCCGTTTTCGATCATCAGATGGCGGTACTGCGCACTGAACATCTCCGGGATGTGGTGAGTCACAACGAGAATGGTGGTCTCGAGCTCCTCGTTCGCACGCTCCAGAAGGTTCCATACCACCTGTGATGAGTAGTCGTCGAGGTTTCCGGTCGGCTCATCGGCCAGGATCAAAAAGGGGTTGTGCGCAAGAGCCCTCGCCATGGCTACCCTCTGCTGCTCACCGCCGCTCAGCTCGAGGGGGTACTTGTCGCTTTTGTGCGAAAGCTTTACGTGCGTAAGGAGCTTCTGCGCCTGTGCGCGGCAGACATCTCTCGGAAAACCGGCGATTATTAGCGGTAGCATCACGTTCTTTTCTACGCTCCACTCTTTTATAAGTTTGTAGTCCTGAAAAATTATTCCTATATGCCTGCGCAGCTTGTACAGTTTCGACCCGGATATCGAGTTCATATCTATACCGCCCACCTGAAGCTCGCCTCCGGAGAGCGGCATAGAGCCGTACATCGATTTCAGCAGTGTCGATTTGCCGCTTCCGCTGGCACCGGTTACAAACACGAACTCTCCGGTCTTCACCTCGAATGTGGCGCTCTTGATCACGGGCTCGTGCCTCGGATAGGCAAGCTTGAGTGCCTCGGCCTCTATTACGTTGCGCATTCCAACCACTCCCTTATCTTCATGTGTGCCCTGAAGTTCGTCGCGGTTTTGACCGGCGGACGCGGATAGTAGGCCGCTTCGCCGCCCTTGAGCAGAATGAACTTGTGCTCCGGCCTGTCGAAGCTGCCGAAAGAGAGCCTCACGAGCCCCTCTCTTTCGTTTATGGCGTAAAACCGCTCCAGGTGGATGAAATAGTCCCTCTCTATCCAGGCCTTTTCGGGTCTCTTTTCAAAAAGTTTGTTTAGTGGAAGCGCTTTTTTGAACGAGAAGTCGTACTCCTGCAGACGCGGTTTCGACTCTTCGAGCGACTCGACATCTATCTGGTAGATGTTCTTCTCCATCCGCCGCCATCGATCCTCATATTTGCTCCGCACGGCCGCTTCGAGGTTTTTTGAAAGCGTCAGCCTAACCTCTTTGGGACGAGTAAAGACCTCCATCGCATAGCGAAAGTAGTTTTCGCTGTCGGTACGGAGTTCGAGAGTCCCTCCTTTTTCGAGAACGCGCAAAGACTCCCGCAAAAACGAGTCCGAAATTACCCTGCGGTGCGGCTTTTTGTCCCACGGAACCGGAAAATGGACAAATATCCTCCCGACCCTGTTGCTCGGAAGCAGCTCCATGAAAAGGCGCGCATCGTAGTCTATTACCCAGAGATTTTCGATACCGTCGAGCTCAATACGCCTCAAAACCTGCTCGAGCGAGGGCCTGTGTATCTCGAGCCCTACAAGATGGACATCCGGATTCTCTTTAGCCTGGTGCACCAGGTGGCGACCGCTCCCGAATCCTATCTCCACCCAGAGCGGTTTGTCGGGCAGTGATGACGGGTCGAACTCGGAGATATCTTTCAGTGCGCTCGGCGGTTTCTGCAGTTTTGCACGCTCCGGAGTAGAAAGGTTGTCGAACAGTACCCGGGGTTTTACTTTGTCGACATACGCCTTCAGCGCTCTTTTCAAAAGGGTGCTCGGAGAGGGTCTCGTTATCTTCTCCCCTTTCAGCAGAAGAGCCTCTCCTTTGGGCTTCAAATTTAGCAAAAAGGGAACTCCGTCGCACTCTATGCCTATCAACCCCTCCTCCGGATGCTCAAGATTCCTCGCGAACCATTCGAAACCGACCCCTTCCGCCTCGAACGGCAGAATAGACTCATCGAAACTCTCGATCTTGATATGGGGCATCCGCTTCTCTACCGTTTCGCTTCGATATATAGATCCACCGCTTCGGAGGGTTCGGAGCGGAGTCCGTTTTTATCTATCTCCACGACCCTGTAGCTATATTTGACTCCGGGTTTCATGAACTTGTCTACAAACTTGTTGCCGTAGATGTTGGTAAAGGTGCGCTCCTGCTTCGTCAACCCCTCCCAGTGGGTTCGGATCACATCGTACCTGTCCGCACGATCGTCTCCGGGCTCCCAAAAGATTATTCCCTGATTGAAAGCGGTTTTTGCCGCGGTGATCGTAGGTGCCGACGGCTTCGGTAGGGTACTGCCCATAACGGGGACCTCGGGTATCGGGCTCTCGAGACCGTCTTTGTCCACGGCCGTCACTTTGTAGTAGTATATCTTTCCGTCACCGTCGACCTTGTCGTCATAGTATGTGACGTCGGTTTTGGCACGATAGCTGTAAAAGGCGTTCGCGAAAGGGCTTCTGTAGACCTTGTAGTAGACTACGTCCGGGCTTTGGCTCGGCTGCCACTGCAGGTGGATCCTCCTGGGCAGGTCCTGCGTGGCGGTCAGACCGAGAGGAGGCTTGGGCAGCGGCTTGGTAATCGCTTTGACCTCGGTGCTCGGCCCCGATACAAGCCCGTTGCAGAGCTTCACCCTGACTCTATATACATAGACCTCCTCTATCTTGATATCTTTATCGATATACTCCGCGCTAAGACGGTTTTTCACTTCGGCCACCCTCTTCCACTCTCCCGGTTTTGAAACCGTGGAGCGCTCCACGACATAACCTTTTACCCGAAGATCCTGGTGGGGGCGCCAGATCACCTTTATCCTCTTCGGGAGGTTCGCTATGGCACGCACGAAACTGACCGAAGGGACCATCGGAGCGGTCTTTACACGTACCGGCTTCGACTGCATCGACTCGAAGCCTTCGGCGTCATAGGTTGACATCTGGTAGACATAGAGAGATCCGGGATGCAGGTTCTCGTCCACATAGTGCGAGCTGTATCTGTCCGCGATGGTAGCTACGCGCTTTAGCTTGCCGTCGGTACTTCCGGGGTCGAGTCTGTAGAGCATATAGCCCTCTATTTTTGTCGACGGAATCATCTTCCACTCGAAACCGACGCTCGTCATGTCGCTCAATGTCTTGATCGACTCGACTTTCGGCAGATCGGCTCTGATTTTCGGCTTTTCAGGCGTTACGCTCTTCGTTGCGCATCCGCCGGCAAACATCACCAAAGCGCCGAAGCAGATTGCACGGATCCAGTATCTCATCTAATCTCTCCTTCTCGAAATAGCTCTCTATCGTTCTGTTCATGGAATCGGGAATCTCTGCGGTAAACTGCATCCGCTCACCAGTCGCTGGGTGCTTCAGATAGAGCACGTAAGCGTGCAGTAAAATACGTTCCATTTTACCTTTGCCGCTCTTAAAACCGTATAAACCGTCGCCGACGATGTGGCGCCCGAGCGAAGCCAGATGGACTCTGATCTGATGCGTTCTTCCGGTATGGAGCTTCGCCGCTATAAGTTCGTAGGCGCCCTTACGCGAAACGATCAGCTTTTCGAATCTTGTCCTTGCCGGTTTCCCGCCCCTGACTATTCCCATCTTCAACCTGTTGGCCGGGTTTCTGCCTATGGGGCCTTCCACTTCGCCGGAGCTCTTTAGAGGATAGTCGACTACAGCCAGATAGTAGCGTCCCATGCTTCTTACCTGAAGCTGCCTGGAAAGCTCTTCGTGGGCACGGTTGTTTTTGGCCACCACCATCGCACCGCTCGTATCTTTGTCCAGACGATGCACTATTCCGTGCCTCTCCTCTCCGCTTATCGTCGAAAGCGAGACCCCTTTCGCCTTGAGCCAGTCCACAAGTGTCGCCTCTTTGACGCTCGGAGCCGGATGCACGACGATCCCGGAAGGTTTGTTTATGACGAGGATATCGTCGTCCTCGTAGATTACGGGGATGTCGAAGTCGACGGCGGCGGCTGAACGTTCCGGCTCCTGCGGTATCGTATATTCGATCTCTTCGCCCTCTCTCACTCTGTAGCCCGCTTTGGTCACCTTTTTGCCTCCGGCCCTGACATACCCCTTTTTTATCAGCTGCTCCACCTGGTTTCGTGAACCGCCTATGTTGGAGTGCAGGAACCTGTCGAGCCTCTCGGCTCTTTGCGCTACAAGGTGCCTTGTTAAACTCTCTCTTCTCATTTGTTCGATACAATTTCCTGAAACAAGTTTGGCAGATAGGATACCATGAAACACCTCTTGATGTTCGACAGGCGCATTTTAACACATTTCGATTTTTTTCTGATTCTGCTCATCCTGCCTCTGATTCTCACTTCACTCTACCTCGTAAACGAGATCAGTCCGGCACTCTTTCGCAAACAGCTTCTCTACACCGCGATAGGGTTTGTCATCTTCTTTATCTTCTTCCTGATCCCATGGAGATCGATAAGGTGGCTGATTCCCTTTTTCTACTGGCTCACAATACTTCTCCTGCTTAGCGTGGATATTTTCGGAGTCACCAAACTTGGAGCCCAGCGCTGGCTCGAAATCCCTTTCATAGGGTTGACGATCCAGCCTTCCGAGCTTTTCAAGCCGGCATTCATACTTATGCTCGGATACCTGGTTCATGAGAATCCCCCTCAGCCGGAGGGTTACGGTCTGAAAGACTTCGCGAAGTTCTCCTTTTACATACTTCTGCCGTTCATCCTTATAGCCAAAGAGCCCGATCTGGGCACAGCCCTCGTGCTTCTAATCATAGGCTACGGAGTCCTCTTTCTTGTAGGGGTAAAGTGGAAGATATGGGCCGGCATAGTGTTAACCCTTGCGGTAGCGGCACCCTTTCTGTACGGGAATCTTCACGACTACCAGAAGAAGAGAATCCACGACTTTCTGGCCGAAAAGCCGAGCTACCACGTACAGCAGTCGATCATCGCCATAGGCTCCGGCGGTATGAGCGGCAAACCGAAAGAGGATGCGACGCAGACACAGCTGAAGTTTCTGCCGATAGCATCCAGCGACTTCATTTTCGCCTACTTCGTCGAGCGTTTCGGCTTCAGCGGTGCGGCCGCGCTGATACTGCTCTATGCGCTGCTCATACTCCATATTCTCAGCCTCGGAATACATGCGAAAGAGGACTACTACATAAAAGTGACGGCATACGGCATCGCTTTCCTCCTTTTTGTCTATATGAGCGTCAACATCCTGATGACTATCGGGCTCGCTCCGGTCGTCGGGGTCCCCCTTCCGCTACTGAGCCACGGAGGGAGCAATTTCATAAATTTCATGCTTCTTTTCGGAATTTTGGAAAACTTTATTGCATTTCGGTTCAATTTTTTGTATAATTCCGGCTCTAAAGTTAATTTTCTTTAGAGAACCCCCTATCAAAAGGGCCAATAGCTCAGTTGGTTAGAGCATCCGGCTCATAACCGGATGGTCCCAGGTTCGAGTCCTGGTTGGCCCACCACTTATGCTAAACAGACTCAGCACCGCAAACCGCACTCCGAAACGCTAAAATATCGCAAAACGCTTGAGAGTTCAGAAATCGTGTCGATATATATCACAATCATGATGCAGCCGGCCTCGGCAACGATGAAGGCGGGCAGAAGAGGTAGATTATGAATATTACCAAACCGGCCGCGGCGGCAGCGACAGCCCTGAGCCTCTTTATGGGCCTGCATGCGGCAGAGACGAACGGTATCGCTCCCAAAACGGATGAAACACCTCTTGGGACGCGGAGCGCCCGTAAAGCCGACTCTCCGGTCGGTATGCTTGCCGGTGGAGAGTTCCGGGGGCGTATGCGCATCAACACTTTCATATGGGACTGGAGAGAGGAGAGCCCTGCAAAACGCGACAACCGGGCCGCCGCTTTCGGCGGCAGCCTGCTTTACGAATCGGCGGAGTACGGAGGCTTCAGCGCAACGGCAGGCCTCTATACATCGCAAAACCCTTGGCATATAAAGAGCAAGAACGTCGGTTTTTTGAAAGCCGGTAAAGATACGACCGACCGATACAACGTAAAGAAAACCGGCGACTGGGGAGTTACCGTTCTCGCACAGGCGTATCTGCGATACCGCCTCGGCAAGAGCCAAGTCCGTTTCGGACGCCAGATCTTCGAGAGTCTGCTCACAAGCGCCAACGATACGAAGATGATCCCCAACACTTTCTACGGTCTCTCGCTCATATCGAACGATCTAAGCGCAACTACGATCAAGGCGGCTCTCTTCTCACGACAGAAACTGCGCGGCCATACCCGTTTTCACGACGTCTTGACATACAGGGACGCGGACGGTGACAGCTGGGCCAACAACGACGACTCGGCCGTAAACAGATCGCTGACATACCAAAGATTCAGTGCGGCGGGTCTCGATCCGAATCACCGCCTTGTAATTCTCGAAGCTTCGGGAAGGCCGACGGATAGCCTGAAACTAAAAGCTAACTACACGGCGGTCCCCGGCGTAGTCTCTTCCGCTACACTCGAAGCTTACCGCACCTTCACGGTCGACGGTTACAAAATAGTACCGGGAATCCGATACCTGATGCAGTTCGACGGCCTCGACGGCAGGCTCGGCGCCGTAGCCAACCTCAAAGACGACACTACCGGCTATACCGATCCTGACAGCCTCGACGGCCGCCTCTTCGCAGCCCGAATCGACCTTCGGAGCAAAGCCGCCTGGAAACTGCGTCTGGGCTATTCAAGGGTAGCCGACAAAGCCGACATAGTGGCGCCGTGGCGCGGATTTCCGACGGGCGGCTTCACCCGCGCGATGGGGCAGTACAACTGGTACGCCAATACAAAAACCTATATGATCCGCGGTGATTACAGTCTGGACAAGGCGGGTCTCGTTCCGGGGCTTAGCGTGATGTTCCGCTATGCAATCGAGGATTTCGACGACACCAAGCCGGGCGTACAGGCCGATACGTCCGTTTTGCAACTCGATGCGACGGAGAGGTTCGAATCGTTTCCGGGTCTTCAAACGCGTCTGCGAATAGCGGTGGTCGACGGCGATGAACGGAGTCTACCTCCGGTGAAAGAGAACCCGTCATACAGAGAGTATCGATTCGAGCTCAACTACTTCTTCTAGACCGACTATACCCCCTAATGAGTACAAAATCGGCTTCACACCCGTTAACAATCCTTTAAACGGTGCGCCGTTTTCGCACTCTTTATTTCGAGTCTGAAGATGGACGGAAGTCGGGGTAAGTACAGATTTAGCAACTTTTCCGCATAATCTTCAATAAAGAACCGCTCTCCGCGGCAAAAAGAGCGGCGAACGCAACAGTAGAGATGACATTCTTGCTTACCGGAGTTTGATAGTGAACGAGAAGAAGAGAGTTTTTATAGCGGAAGACGACCTGCTTTCGGCCGAATATCTCAAACAGATACTTCAAAAAGCCGGTTACGAGATTTCGGGAGTAGCCGACAACGCCGAAGATACTATCAGAGAGTGCAAAAAGAGCAGACCGGATGCGATACTAATGGATATTATGTTAAAAGGTCGAACCACGGGAACCGAAGCCGCACTCGAAATAAGCCACACTCTTCCTTCCTGCAAGATCATATTTCTGACCGCCTATGCGGAAAAAGAGATGATAGAGTATGCGGAGATGTCGAAAGCCTATGCATACCTGATGAAACCGTATAGGGAGAAAGAGATACTCGCCACACTCAAAGTCGCCCTTACACACAACGGTGAAAACAGAGACGGAAAAGCGGCTGATCTTATAGAGCTTAAAAACGGCTTCTTTTTCGATACCTCCAACCGGCGTCTGATAAAAAACGGAAAAGAGGTGCCGCTCACTACAAAAAAGCTGAGACTCATCGAACTCCTCGCGAAAAACAAAAACAGCACCGTTTCGAACGAGCGGATCTGCCTCGAAGTCTGGAGAGAGATAAGGAGCGACAATACTCTCAGATCCCTCATCCACCGTTTCCGAAATGCGATAGGTGACGACATAATCACCAACGTAAACGGAGTCGGCTACACCGTTTCCGCCTGAGACTATGGAACACTTCTTCTAACCCTCCCTATATACCTTTGGCGCGGCCTGTAAATCTTCTGTTTCGGGTCTTTTTTCTGCTCTATCAGGTGCGCTATCCAGCCCACGGTACGCCCAATGACAAAGATCGGCGTAAACATCTTCTTGCGGATACCGAGTGCTTCGAGGATCGTGCCGGAGTAGAAATCTATATTCGGATATAGGTTCCTTTTTACGAAATATTCGTCATTTAGCGCTATCTGCTCTACCCTGTCGGCGATCTCTATAAGCCTGGAGCTTATGCCTATGGTGTCTCTGAGTTCATCCCTGAGGCTTTTAAGAACCCTCGCACGCGGATCGAAGTTTTTGTAGACCCTGTGGCCGAATCCCATAAGGCGGAACGGATCGTTCGGATCTTTCGCCCGTTTTATGAAACTGTCTACGTTCTTGACACTGCCGATTATCTCGAGCTGAGCTATAACCGACTCGTTGGCGCCGCCGTGCGCCCTGCCCCAGAGTGCGTTAATTCCGGCCACGACGGCCGCATAGGGGTGGGCTCCGGTGGAGCCGACCGCTCTCACCGTAGTCGTAGAGGCGTTCTGCTCATGGTCCGCATGGAGCATGAATATCTTATCGAGCGCCCGTACCTCAACATCTTTGACCTCCGTTTTCCCCGTTGGAAAAGCTCTCAGCATATATAGAAAGTTTTCGGTGAAGTATCTGTCCATATCGGGGTAGATAAGCGGGTAGCCCATGGAGTGGCGGTATGTAAATGCGGCCAGCGTCGGCATCTTGGCGATGATTCTTCTGGCCATCTCCATAAACTCCTCATCCTCGCTCACATTCAGGTGCTGGTGGTGAAATGCGCTCAAAGCCGAAACAGCCGAAGAGAGTATCGCCATAGGGTGGCCGTTGTCGGGAAAGGCGTTGAAGAGATGTTTTATCCCCTCGTGCGGATAGCTCTTTGTGCGGATATCTTTTTCGAAACGATCGTACTGGTCGCTATCGGGCAGTTCACCGTGCAAAATAAGATAACAGACTTCGATATAGTTTTTCTTTTGCGCAAGCTCCTCTATCGGGTAGCCCCTGTAGAGAAGTTCCCCCTTCGCACCGTCGATATATGTTATGGCCGACTGGCAGGTGGCCGTCTCGCCGAGTCCGTTGTCGAATGTGTACGCACCAAGCTTCGAACGCAGACCCGCAATATCAACTACCGGGGCGCCCAAGGTCGATTCGAGTATTTCGAATTCGCCGACCTCTCCCGTCAGACCGTTTTTTATCGTAAATGTCGCCATATCTCCTCCTCTCTAAAATCAGCTCGCCGAAGCTGCATATCCGGGCATGACATGAAGCTGTTGCATGCCCGCCTCCTCGTCGATCAGATCTCTCTGAAGTCTCTTTCTATCGAACCCGCACCCGAGATACTCCGATATCAGCTCCACATCTTTTAGAGCGTTCCCCAGACAGCTCGTCGCGCCGGGAGAAGGGGTCATATTGAACACGATGCCCTCTTTCGTATCTATTTTGGCTTCACCGAGCAGCAGCCTCTTCTCCTTTTTGTCGATTATCTGCGGCCTGAGCCCGCCTACATGCTCAGCAAACTCTATCTCATCCTCCGTCAGTGTCGGAATTATCTTTTTCGCCTCTTTCAAAAAGAGCCCCTTGCGGATTCCCGGCACCTCGTACATCATGTTCTTAAAGATATACTCCCTTATATCGCTGTCGGCCAGAAGGTCGTAGAAGACCTTCATTACGGATTTGTCCGGCTTCAGAGACTCGAAGAACTCCACATAGGTATTTTCGGTGTAGCGCTCAAGTTTGGGAAGCGCCAGCGCGGTAGGACCGAACCTCGTCTTTCCTTCGGCCAGGATATCAGGGTCGCCGTGTATGGCGGCAAACGGAAGTTTGTCGTTTTGGACCGTGTAGACTTTGGAACCGAGAATGGAGGCGGGAGCGTAGTAGAAACTGCCGCCTATCGGAAGGCATGCGTAATCTTTTCCGTATCCCATCTTGTGTGCCAGAAGCAGGGAGTGCGCCCCCGCATCCACGACCACATAGTCGGCGAAATATTTACCTTTCGGTGTCAGAAGCTGGAATTTGTCACCCAACTTCTCTATCGCGTATACTTCAGATTCCAGATATACGTCACAAATACCTTTTGCTCTCTTTTTGGCATTCTCTACGAAGCTCTCGGCTATGGCTCCGAAATCGACCGCACAGTATTCGTCCATCGCACCCATCGCCGCAATATCCTCACTGCGCCCCTCGGTCAGCTTCGGTTCTATCGTGCTCAAATCATCTTTGGTATATAGTTCGAGATACGGGTAGAGCTCCCTGAAACTCTCATACCGCCTCTTTATAAACCCGACCTCTTCATCTCCCACCCCTATGACCATTTTGGGAAATTTGAATATGTGCTTTTCGGCATATCCGTGCCCGAGGGCGTAGTTTAGGAGCATCCCCGCCGTCTTTTTGACCTTTTTTGCCTTCTCGTACGTGTAGTTGGTCTCTATATCGCCGCAGTGCAGTGTCTGCGAATTGTTTCTTCCGTTGCTGTTGAGCTGTGCTATGGAGGGGTACTTCTCGAAAAGCGCTACGCTTTCGATATCCGTATACTCGGCAAGCTCGTAAAGAAGCGCCGTGCCGGAAATTCCTCCACCGACGATGATGACATTATAGTAGTGTTGCATCTTTTCTCATCTCCTTCATATGTGTAGTTTTTGGTGAAAATAGTTGTCTATATCGAAAAAGATCTCCCCCGAGCGGTTTTTGAACGTAAGGTGCTTTTTATCGAGTTCGTCTATCCTCCTGACACCCATTACCGCCAGGAGCGTCTTTACCCCTTTGAGCAGATTTGCATGATAGTTGGCGATCTCTCCCCCTTTACGAACCACAAGATACGAAGCCCTCTTTTTGGGATCCTGCGTCGCCATACCTACGGGGCAGACGTGCCCCTGCGTTCCGGAGCACTTCCTTGCGCGAATACATCCGCCGCTCATCATGAAACCCCTTGCGATTCCAACCGCATCGGCACCGAGACTTAGGGCTATGACCACATCGTCGGGCGCGAGGATCTTACCGCTTGCGATTATACTCACATCCTCTCTCAGATTATACCTGCGAAGCATCGTATCCATAACATAGAGCGCATTGGGCGTCGTAAGCCCCACGGACTCCATGAGTTCGAGAGGTGCGGTGGCGCTGCCGCCGTCGCCGCTGTCCACGGTTATGAAGTCGACTATCGCTCTACCTTCCGCCTTTCGCCTCTTCATCGTCTCTGCGAGCTCTTCAACGCTCTTTGCATCTGAAATCACTATCTTTATACCGACCGGTTTTTTGGATATCTGTTGAAGTTTGCCGACGAAATCCAGCAGTTCGTCGGTAGTACCCGCATAGGGAAAGCGGTTTGGAGATATCAGATCTTTACCCTCCTCCACTCCGCGGTAGTATGCTATGTCGGCCGTGACCTTCGATCCGGCCAACTTGCCGCCCGTCTGCTTCGCGCCCTGAGCTATCTTTATTTCGGTCATACGGCAAAATCGCATCGCCTTTTCGTACCGCTCCTCGTCGAAATTACCGTTCTCGTCACGCACTCCGTAAAGACCCGAGCCTATCTGCAGTATCAGATCGGGCATATCTTCGGGGACCTCTTCGGGAAATGCTGAAAGCGGGGCTTTCCAGTCGACCCTGAATAGTGAGTGTGATATCGGGTCGTATATATATGTATTTTCCGTCTTCTTATTCAGAAGCAGTTTTCTGTATGTCTTTATAGCCAGCGATCTGTTGAAGAAGAATGTGACCAGCTTGAACACAAACTCCGCTACAGGCGTACTCTTTACAATCTCGAGATAGCGGGCGTTTTTCGGATCGGGTCTATGCGTAAAAAAGTAGTTCGAGGTGAGCCCCCCTTCACCGGTGTTTATCGTAAATTTCGAGAGTGTCGCGCCCAGCGTAAAGGCCCGTACCGACTCGGGGCTCAGAGCGCCGTCGCTCATGGCCGAACGGATTATCGGGCTTTTTGTACGAAACGGTATGGGGCGGTTCTTTCCGAAAAGCACGCCGAAGTCGGAATCCACTTCATCGTCGTTCAGAACATGGGGAGAGTGTTTTATGACGAAACGGGAGCCGGAGAAGGGTTGCGAAACCGAAAAAGACATGAAGTTGGGCAGATTTTTCGCCGCCTTGTAGACCCACTCCACCTTGTCTCTCGACTCGTAAAAGGTCTCTTCCGCAAAATACTGCCTAAGCGGCTCCCTGAGCATTTCGAAAAGGTAGCGAAACCGTCCTATGATAGGGTAGTTGATCAGAAGCTGGTGTTTTCGCTGCACATATCTGTCGTATATATACAGGTTTATCAACCCGAAAACGACCAGAACGATCAGAACTTCTATGAATTCGATGAAATACGAAAAAAAGTTATCCAAAAACAGATCGAAACTCTCCAGCATTCTCTTCTCCAAACATTGAATTGTACGTCAAAATCTTCTCTTTTTCCGACAATCTAAGATATCGGCCCAAATTCCCAAAATATTAGAGAAAAAAATGTAAAAAATGCTCCCTGGATGATATAATCGGAAAGCCGCAAAAGGATAGCGCTCCTTTTTACAGTGCTTTTACAAAAAAAGAGTATAAATAATAGGAAAGTTCATATGAATGCAAGGGGGACATTGATGCTGAAAAAGATTTTACCGGTTTTCATAACGATCGGATGCGCCTATGCGCAGATGGACCTGACAGAGAGGGGAAAACAGATATTTATGAAATACAACTGCAACATCTGTCATGCGCCCAAGGACGATGCGGCGAGCGTAGGGCCCTCTCTTGAAACGATAGCCGTTCACTACCTTGGAAACGAAAGAAAACTGGTAGATTTCCTCAAAGGCGATGCCAATCCGATAATCGAGCCGCAGAGATTCATGATCATGAAACCGCAGCTCTATAAAACAAAACACATGTTCGAAGAGGACTACAGGGCACTGGCATATTATCTGACAAGCGTACATAAGAATCAATGATTATTCTATTCTTTTAAGAGTACATAAAGAAGGGATCTTGATGAATTTTTGTCTTGACACGTCAAAAAAATTGTATTATCATTCGCCGGCGAAGGTATATAATTTTTTCATATATGTTCCTTCTCCGGACAAAAGCATAAAAACACTTATCAAAGGGGGGTTTAGATGAGAGTTTCCAAGAGGAAAACATCCGTTTTGTTGACGGTTTTTGCCGTACTGTTGCTGACCGGGTGTACGGCTCCGACGAAAGAGAAGACACCTGAAGAGAACGTTACAGCAAAAACCGAAACCGTACAGCCTGCAGAGCAGAACCGGACAAAAACGACGGAAGTTCCGGCCGCGGAAGCCGCACCGGCCGCGCCGGCGCCCGCGCCTGAGGTAGCCGAGGTTCCCAAGCCCGAAAAAGGAGCCGAAGAGCCGTTTTTCGAGCCGAACCTCCTTTCTGAAAAAGAGGTCGTCCACCCTCCTTTCGAATGGGGAGACTGTACCGTCTGCCACAAAGACAAACATCCCGACAAGAGCAAAAACTACGATCTCATTATGGACACACCCGACCTATGCTATCAGTGCCACGACAAAGATCTCAAAGAGGG
>WGAW01000125.1 GCA_015494675.1 Hydrogenimonas sp.
ATCGGCAGAGAGTACTTTTTTGCGAAGTCGTAGTCGCGACTGTCGTGCGCCGGAACCGCCATAACCGCACCGCTGCCGTACTCCATCAGGACGAAGTTGGCGCTCCATACCGGCACCTTTTCGCCGGTAACGGGATGAATGGCCTCTATTCCCAGAGGCACACCCTCCTTTTCGGCCATGTTTCGCTCCCGCACCGGCATTCTCCGCATCCGCTCTATTGCGGTTTTGGCCTCTTGATCTAGAAGCCCGTTTTCAAGCAGCGACTTGACCAGCGGATGCTCCGGGGCGACGGCCGCATACGTGACGCCGCATATTGTGTCGGGCCTGGTGGTGAAGACTTTGAAGCTCTCCATACCGGTCTTGGCCCGACTCTCCTCATCCAGTTCAAACGCAAACTCGAGTCCCACGCTCTTGCCTATCCAGTTGCGCTGCATCGCAATGACCCGGCTCGGCCATCCGTTCTCCAGCTTTTTGAGATCTTCGAGCAGTTCGTCGGCGTAGTCGGTTATTTTGATGTAGTACTGATACATCTCTTTCTGGACTATCGGAGTGTCGCAGCGCCAGCAGCGCCCCTCTATCACCTGCTCATTGGCCAGAACCGTCAAATCGTGAGGGCACCAGTTGAGATACCCTTTTTTCCTGTAGACCAGCCCTCTCTCCCACATATCTATGAAGAACGACTGTTCATATTTGGTATAGAGAGGATCGCAGGTCGCGAACTCCCGCTCTTTCGAGAAAGAGAGCCCGAGTGCCGCAAGCTCTCTGCGCATATAGGCTATGTTCTCGTAAGTCCACTTCTTGGGGTGGACTCCGTTCTTTATCGCCGCGTTTTCGGCAGGCATCCCGAAAGCGTCCCAGCCTATCGGGTGCAGAACGTTGCTCCCCTTTTTGCGCCAGTACCGCGCTATCGCGTCGCCTATGGCGTAGTTACGCACATGCCCCATATGGATACGGCCGCTTGGATACGGGAACATACTCAACACATACTTTTTCGGCAGGCTGCTATCCTCTTTCGGTTCGAAACTTCCGTTTTCGTCCCAGAATCTCTGCCACTTCTTCTCAATCTCGGAAGGATCGTATCTCATTCGAAACTCTCATCTATTTTTTTATTTCGGTAGCGGAGGGAGGGAAGGTACCGCTATACCGTTCCCTGCTCATACATGGCGCGAAGGCGTGCCTTCTCCTCCTCCTTGCGCCTCTTTTCGGCAAGCTTCTTGCGGTAGTTTTCCACATTGAACTTCATAACCATAAGAAGAGGCGAAGCTATGAAGATCGAGCTGTAAGTACCGACAATGATGCCCACAAGGAGCGTAAAACTGAATCCGTGGATTATCTCTCCGCCCATCAAAAAGAGCGTCAGCACCACGAAGAATGTAGTCAAAGATGTCAGTGTGGTTCGGGATAGCGTTCTGGTTACAGACTCGTCTATGACGTCGGAGAGTCTGGAGCTTTTTACCGAAACAAGCCCCTCCCTGATGCGGTCGAAGACGATAATCGTGTCGTTTAACGAGTAACCAAGGATCGTCAGAAGCGCCGCCAGAATATCGAGGTTAACCTCAATGTTGAAGAGGACTATGGCGCCCATCGCTATCGATATGTCGTGGACGAGGGCGATGACCGACGCTATCGCGAATCTCCACTCGAAACGGAACGAAACGTATATCAGAATACCGGCTATCGCGAGCAGAAGGGCCGTAAGCCCCTTTTCTCGAAGTTCGCTCCCCACCTTCGGACCTACCATATCGACGCGCCTGACCTCGAATTTTCCCGTATTCTTCAGAAGCTCTCTCGCCTCATCGCCGATATCCGTACCGAGTCTTTTGCTGCTGGAGCGCACCTTTATCACTATCTCGTCGTCGCTGCCGAAGAAGTTGACGGAAGCACCCTCGAAAACCTTCGAAGAGCGTACGGCTTCGCGCACCTTCTCTATCGGCGCTTCACCCTCGTACTTCACCTGCACCACGGTTCCGCCGGCAAAGTCGATACCGAGGTTGAAACCTTTGGTGAAGATAAGGATATACGAAGCCAAAACGGCGACGACGGAGATGGTGAAGAAGAGCTTGGACTTCGCCATCAACGGGATCGGTTTTTTATATTTGAACAGTTCCATCGATTATCTACCTTCCGCTCCGAGGCCGCTGAGTGCAGCCATCTTTTTTAAATCGCGGCTGAAAATATCACTTGGCATTTACAACCCCTTCCGGCTTTATGCCGAACCAGAGACTCAGCCTCTCTTTCGAGATCTTTGACTCCAGCATCTGCCATATACCGTGCGTTCCGAGAATCGCGGTTAGCATGGAGGCAAGAATACCTATACTCATCGTAATCGCGAACCCCTTTATCGGGCCGGTACCGTAAGCGTAGAGCACCACCGCCGCTATAAGCGTCGTTATGTTGGCATCCAAAATCGCGCTAAAGGCGTTGGCATAGCCCTGCTCTATAGCTTTTGCTATGCTCTTGCCTTCATGCAGCAGCTCCCGTATACGTTCGTTTATGATGACGTTGGCATCCACGGCCATACCGACCGTAAGAACTATACCCGCCATACCCGGAAGCGTAAGCGTGGCTCCAAAGAGGGCCATGATCGCAAGTATCAGAAACAGGTTTACGACAAGGGCGATATCGGCGACTATGCCGGCTATGCCGTAATAGACGATCATGAAAGCGACTACGGCTATGAAGCCGGCAATCAGGGCGATCATAGACGCCTTGATGCTGTCGGCACCGAGGCTCGGACCGACACTGCGCTTCTCCTCCATGAAAACGGGAGCCAGCAGCGCGCCGCTTCGCAGCGCGATGGCTACGTCATGCGCCTCTTTTACACTGAAGCCGCCGGAGATCTGGCCGCTCCCTCCGCCTATGCGCTCCCGAATCACCGGCGCGCTGTAGACTTTGTTGTCGAGCACTACCGCGAGCCTCTTGCCCACGTTTTTACCGGTAAAGTCTCCGAAGATCTGCGCACCCTGGGAGTTGAGAGAGAAGTTGATGACCGGCTGGTTGTTCTGGTCGAACGCTACTCTGGCATCGGTGAGCATCGAGCCGTCGAGAATCGGTATCTCTTTTACGAGATATTTGCGGCCGTCCTGGGC
>WGAW01000126.1 GCA_015494675.1 Hydrogenimonas sp.
CCGCACGGAAACTTCGAGGGCAGAAACATAGTAAGAAACGACTCCCTTGCCGACTATCCGTGGTGGAGTGACGTAAGACGGTTGCTGAAAAAGATGCGCACAACGAGAAATTACCCGTTTATCGACAGGAAAGTTATTACATCATGGAACGTCATGATGGTAAAGAGTCTCTTCATCGCCGCGGAGATCGACAGCAGTTATCTCAAAGATGCCGAGACCTCTTTGAACGCCCTTTTGGATCTTATGTACAAAGAGGGGGTACTCTACCACTCCGTACTGATGGGAAAAGAGCCGAAGATCGAAGCATTTCTCGAAGATTACGCCTATCTCTGCGATGCTCTGCTGCAGGCTTACGGCACGACATTCGAAGAGAGGTGGCTGTTTTTGGCGCAGGAGCTTGCCGAAAAGGCGAAAAAGCTCTTTTACGATAGCGGCAGATGGTACTTCAGCAGAGGTGAGTTTCCGACTATCGCGGATATATCAGATACGAGCTACCCGGCAAGCTCGGCCGTTATGACGAAAGTGCTTCTAAAACTTGGAATGCTGCTTGGAGGAGAATACACAGATATCGCCTTCAAGACGCTCGAGTACAACTCGATCAAGATAGTCAAACAGCCCATGTGGCACGCCACATTCGTCTCGGCCGCCGTAAACTACCTAAAAGAGGGGTTCGTAATAAAATCGCTGCCCAACCGTCTCGCCGACATAAAGAACCTCTCTTACGAACTCTCGTACCCCTATATTCTTTTCAAGAGTGAAACGGAGCCTGACTACCTCGTGTGCGCAAGAAGCAGCTGCTTCGCCTCCTGTAGAAACAAAAAGGAGTTAAAGGAGTTTTTGAAAAGTATAACCGATGTTACGCAAAATGCGTAACATCCTCTCGAAATCTATGATTTCGAAGCTTCAGGGGGTTGTAGGGCCGTCAGGCCCTGCCAAATTGCGGGCTCGGCCCGGAATTTGAGTAACATGAATGGTTACGCAAAATGCGTAACATCCTCTCGAAATCTATGATTTCGAAGCTTCAGGGGGTTGTAGGGCCGCTCACCACCTGCCAAATTGCGGGCTCGGCCCGGAATTTGCGTAACATTATAATAAGCTCTAAAATATTTGCGGGTGCGAGCCCGCAAGACTCTCTCTTATTTGGTGCCTGAAGGCGATTTAGAGCCTCGCAGTATCAGATAACCTACGATTCCGGAGAGAAACGATCCGAGCAGAATCGCCAGTTTGTCCGCATACTTGTAAACCTGACTGTCGCTAAATGCCAGAGAGTCCACAAAAAGACTCATCGTAAACCCTATTCCGGTCAGCACCGCCACCCCGTAGAGCTGGCGCCAGCTACTCCCCTCGGGAAGCGAAGCCAGCTTCAGTTTGATAGCGAGCCAGCTGAAGCCGAAGACTCCCAGCTGTTTTCCTATGAAGAGGCCGAGCATGATACCCATCGGCACCGGCCCGAACATCTCGTCAAGAGAGATCCCTCGAAGATCTACACCCGCATTGACGAAGGCAAAGAGCGGCAGAATCATAAACGCTACCCAGTAGTGGAGATCGTGCTCCATCTCTTTGGACATCGAAAAGCTCTTTCCGTCGCTACCTTTTACATTCAAAGGTATGAAGAAGGCCAGAGCCACGCCTGCCAGCGTTGCGTGCACACCGGATTTGAGCACACTGACCCATAAAACAATTCCGACAAGTATATATGCCGCTTTTTTAGCAACTCCCATACGGTTGAGTATGAAAAGAACCGCAAGAGAAGCCGAAGCGACTCCGATGGAGAGCATCGACAGTTCGCTGGTGTAGAAGAGCGCTATGATGATAATGGCTCCAAGGTCGTCGATGATAGCGAGCGCCATCAGAAATATTTTCAAAGATGCAGGTACGCGGCTACCGAGTAGAGAGAGAATACCGAGGGCGAACGCTATATCGGTGGCGGTCGGAATCGCCCAGCCGTTCATCGCGAAAGATTCACCCTTGTTGAAGATAATATAGACAAGTGCGGGTACGATCATGCCGCCGACTGCCGCGATACCGGGCAGCGCCACCTGTTTGACTGAGGAGAGGTGCCCCTCCATCACTTCACGCTTTACCTCGAGGCCTATCAGGAAGAAGAAGACGGCCATCAATCCGTCGTTGACCCACAAAAGAAGCGGTTTGGCTATCTGAAGCGCTCCGAAACGGACCTCAACAGGTGTATGCAAAAAGCTGCTGTAGAGCTCCGACAGCGGGCTGTTTTGCAGGATCAGCGCCACAATCGTAACAAATATGAGCACTATCCCTGCAGACGACTCTTTTTTTATGAACTCTTCTATCTTTTTCATTCTCTCCTCTCGACATCCGCTTTAGGAGTGCATTATATCTCTCCTACCCATTCCGGAAAGCTGTTGCCGACGGGTTAAAAAATATATTTGATCTTCATCATAGAAAATATCGACTCTTCTTTATGTATCAATAGCTTTCAAGGATAGAGTTCTCGAGCTCCGCCATATCCACGCCGATCTGCCTCGCTCTATCTATACACTTTTTAAAGTCGGCTATTTCGATACTCTTTGCGATCTCGAGATAATCGTACAAAATTCCGCTCCTGTGCAAAAGTGCGGCTCTTATCGACTCATCCACCTCGATTTCACTCAAAATATCGCTCAACGGCATCTCGAATAGCGAGTCGGCCAGAGAGAGTGTACCCGTAAAAGAGGCCATATCCTGCAGCTCTTTTCTATCGGCATGAAGCTTCGATATCTTTCGCATAAGTTTAGATCTGAAACCCGCAAGCGAGACGAGAGGAGAGATCTCTATCTTCGAGATATTTCCGTTTGCGTATGCCAGCATATAGAGCCATGTAAGAAGTTCGCCCTTTCCTATCATCATGACGGCATGTGAAATCGATCTGATCGGGCTTTTGAAAGCGAAATGCGAGGAGTTTAGAAACTGAAGAAGCTGCAGTGCCAGATCGGGAGCCCCCTCGAACGCGGCAGCTATCTCGGCCGGTGCGGAAGAGTCCTTCGAAAGCAGCCCGGTAAGCTCCAGAAGCGTCTGCATTGCGGGGTCGAGAGATCTCTTTTCTCTCACCTCCGGTTTCGCGAAAAAGTATCCCTGAAAAAGGGTGCAGCCAGCATCTTTGTACTGCCTAAACTCCTGCATGTTCTCCACCTTCTCGGCCAGAAAAAGAAGGTGTCGGTAAACTCCGAGGCGCTCAATCATGGATTTGACACTCTCCACATCATTTTCGCGAATGTCTATCTTCAATATCTCTACAAACGGCAGAATGGACCCGTATCTGCCGAAAAAATCTTCGTCAAAAACTACGTCATCTATCGCGAATCTGTATCCTGAATCTCTAAGCTCCCTGATTCTCGAAACGAGCCGACCGTCGATTTTTACATCTTCGAGTATCTCTATGACAAAACGCTCTTTGGGAAGCATGGTGATGAAATCGCCGTTTATGAATCTTTCATCGGCGTTGATAAACAGATCTTTGTCGCCGGCAAGCCTGTTTATTCCAAACTGGTTTAGAACATTTACGGCGACTCTGCTGGTTGCGTAGAGATCGTTCTGTACGCTCTGTTCGCACGCGTTATCGGAATTCTCGGTAAAGTCTCTGAAGAGCAGCTCATGTGCAAACAGCTCTTTCGAGACGGTCACTACAGGCTGCCTGGCTATAAAAATCGAATCCATAAACAGATTTTAGCATAATACGGTTAAAAGAATGGGCAAAAAATAGGCACTACCTGCCGAGCACCTCTCTCCAGGCTTTCAGCTTATCCTCAAAACTCATCGATGCATAAGCCGGTGAAGGGGAGGGCAGAAGCGCCGTCGGTAGCTCTATCTCTTTTGCAAAATATCTCTCAAAAAGAGTGTACGCCTTTTTGCCGGTAAAGAGAATCTTCTCTATATTCGGGTACTCCCTCAAAAGCGACGGTATATCGTTCGGTACACACTCTTTCAGGTTCGAGTCGGCGGAGTTTCTACGCCTGCATTCTGCTACGACGTCCCAAAGCGCGATTTTGGCGCTCTTTAGCAGTGCGACTCTCTCTTCACGACTCTCTGCGGGCATATCGTAGATGGCGGAGAGTATCGGCCAGAACCGGTTCCTGGGGTGTGCGTAGTAGAAGCTCTCTTCGAAAGACTTTATGCTCGGAAAGGAGCCTAAAATAAGTATCTTGGAGTTTTCGTCTATTACGGGAGGAAAGGGGTGTAGATATTTTTCCATATTCAGAGGAGATCGTCAGGCGGCAGGGGAAAGGATCCCCCGCACTTTCGGGTTACTCGACTTCGGCGTCGATTACGTCTTCGTCTTCGGGGCCCTTTTTGGCTCCGCCCTCCTGCTGGGCGCCGCCCTGCTCTTTTTTATACATGGCCTCCGCGAGTTTATGGCTCACTTCGGTAAGCGCCTTGACCTTCTCTTCTATCTGCTCTTTTGTGGCATCCTCGTTTTTGAGGGTCTCTTTGAGAGCGTCGAGTGCGGCCTGAACCTTCTCTTTTTCGGAAGCTTCGAGGCTTTCACCCACTTCGCTCAGGCTCTTTTCGGTCTGGTAAACAAGAGCGTCCGCCTGATTCTTGGTTTCGATAAGCTCTTTGCGTTTGCGGTCCTCCTCTTTGTGAGCCTCCGCATCGCGCACCATTCTTTCGATCTCCTCTTCGCTGAGACCCGAAGATCCTGTAATCTTGATCTCCTGAGACTTGCCTGTGGCCTTGTCTTTCGCACTTACGGTCAGAATACCGTTGGCATCGATATCGAACGTAACCTCGATCTGGGGTACACCGCGCGGCGCCGGCGGAATACCTGTCAGTTCGAACTGTCCGAGAGATTTGTTGTCCTTGGCCATCTCACGCTCACCCTGAACTACATGTATCGTAACGGCCGGCTGGTTGTCCTCGGCGGTAGAGAAGACCTGGGACTTCTTGACCGGAATCGTGGTTCCCTTCTCTATAATCTTGGTTGTCACGCCGCCGAGAGTCTCGATACCCAGACTAAGAGGCGTAACGTCAAGAAGCAGAACGTCTTTTACGTCTCCTTTGAGGATTCCGCCCTGAATAGCCGCGCCTATGGCGACCACTTCATCTGGGTTTACCGATTTGTTCAGCTCTTTGCCGAAGAAGTTTTTGACCTTCTCCTGAACCAGCGGAATACGTGTAGATCCGCCGACCATAACGATCTCTTTGATCTCGCCTTTGCTAAGGCCGGAATCTTTGAGAACCTCCTCTATCTTTGTAATCGTAGAGTCTACCAGATCGGTAATCAGACTCTCGAACTTGGCTCGCGTAATCTTCATGACGAGGTGCTTCGGACCGCTCGCATCCGCGGTGATGAACGGCAGGTTTATCTCGGTCTCCTGAGCTGTAGAGAGCTCTTTTTTCGCGTTTTCCGCAGCCTCTTTCAGACGCTGTAGCGCCATTACGTCGGCTTTGAGGTCTATGCCGTTCTCCTTCTTGAACTCTTCGGCGACGTAGTCAATGAGCCTGTTGTCGAAGTCGTCGCCGCCCAGGAACGCGTCACCGCCGGTCGCCAGAACCTCTACGACGTTGTCGCCGGTCTCGAGGATGGTAACGTCGAATGTACCGCCGCCCAGGTCATAGACACAGATCTTTTCGGCCTCTTTTTTGTCAAGGCCGTATGCAAGTGCCGCCGCCGTCGGCTCGTTGATGATCCTAAGCACGTTCAGACCTGCGATCGTTCCCGCCTCTTTTGTGGCTTTACGCTGCGAATCGTTGAAGTACGCGGGTACGGTGATGACGGCCTCGGTAACCTCTTCGCCCAGGTAGGCTTCGGCGTCCTCTTTCATCTTCATAAGAATCTTGGCCGAAATCTCCTGCGGTGTATAGGTCTTTCCGTCGACCTCTACGGCACATGCGCCGTTTTTGTCTATTACATGGTACGGCAGGCGCTTCTTCGCCTCCGCCGCCTTCTCTTCGTTACACATGAGACCCATGATTCGCTTGACCGAATAGATCGTCTTTTCGGGGTTTGTAACCATCTGTCTCTTCGCCGGATCTCCGACAAGAACCTCACCCTTGTCGGTAAACGCGACTACGGACGGGGTGGTATTCTTTCCCTCTTTGTTGGCGATGATCTTTCCTTCGCCCCCCTCGAATACCGCCATCGCGGAGTTGGTGGTTCCGAGGTCTATTCCCAAAACTTTTGACATCTTCTTCTCCTTCCAGAAATTGATTGATTTTTTTAGTTGAGTCTATTATACTCAACTTCTCTTTTCCGTTCTGCTACCTGAGTCGCAAAACTACTTCGCCACACTGACCATCGCGGGTCTTAGCAGTCGCTCTTTGTAGGTATACCCTTTCTGAAGCACCTGAACGATCTGACCGCTCTCGTGCTCGTCGCTCTCGACCTGCATGACCGCCTCATGGAAGTTGGGGTTGAAACCCTCCTCTATCTCCACAACCTTTATGTGGTGCTTTTCGAACGTCTTCGTAAACTGGTCGAGTGTCAGCTCCACTCCCTCTTTCAGCTTCTGCAGATGTTCGTCGGCCCCCTCCTCGGGTGTAGGTATGGAGGCGAGAGCGAGTTCGAGCGAATCCATAACCGGGAGCAGGTCTCTTGCGAACTGCTCCTGTGCGTATGCCACACTCTTCTCCTTCTCCCGCTCCATCCTCTTTTTGATATTTTCAAACTCGGCGTGCATACGCAGATACTTGTCTTCGCACGCCTTCAGCTCCTCTTCGCACTTTTTCAGCCTATCCTCCTTTTCGTCGCCTGAAGCTTCGGTATGCTCTTCGCTTTCGGGCGACTCCTCTTTGGGAGCGGCACTCTCCTTCTCCTCTTTGGCAAGCTCTTCTTTACGTTTCTCAGCCATAATCTCGAACCTCCTTGAAAATCTTCGTAAAATCCTGGTCTATCGCACCGATGCAGAGCATCTTCATAGGCCTCTTCTCTATCACCGAATCCACCCTCAGCGCCATGAATCCTCTCGGCAGCAAAGGGTCGAAATAGAGCCCGTAGCCAAGCTCTTCGATGATATCGCCGTCGAGAAATGCGCGAATATTGCGTCTGCCCCAGCCGCTCTTTTTGCCGGCCACCTCTATGAGGGCTTCCATGTTTACGGATGTCACCTCTTCGTCGTTTTTCGCACGCATTTTGTAGTACAGAGACATTATCCCGACATCTTTGGCGATCCGTTTGACATCTTCGAGCTCGTAACCTACGAGATCGCGAAGGAAGCTCTCCAACTGGTTCTGGTAACGAATGGCGTACTCGTCGTGCTCGAACACCAAAAGCAGATAGCGCTCTCCGACACGTTCTATGGCCCTCAAACGGTTGCTCCTGACCGGCTTGAAGAGCATGAATAGGTTCTCCTCCTCGCTGATCTGGGCAACTTCGTTCATCGCATCGGTAAGCAGCTCCAGCTCTTTGAGATGTTTACGCCAGTACTGCTTCATCGTGCTCTCGGTGGGAATCCTCCCGCTGCTTTTGTGCAGTTGCGTCAACTCTCCGCGCTCTACCATCTTGTTGAAGTAGTAGCGGATAGTCGCCGGTGCGATCTCGAACGGAAGCTTATCTTTGAGCATCGCCGAACCTATAGGCTCGTGCGTCTGCAAAAATGTTCTGACAACCGTCTCCAGAATCGCTTCGTACTTTCTTTTCATGACACTATTTTAGCACTTCTTTCTCAAAATGCCAAATCGATTATACTAAATTGAGCGCATTTGTGTCAAGTTTATTTATATAAGCAAGTAATATAAAGCGCTATCCAGCCGTACGAAGATTAAAAATATCGGGGAGGTTTCTCTTGATTTTGAAACAAGCCGCCGCATAAAAACTTTCAGTTCATTGGTCGGTGCGCCGATAATCCGGTGGTCGATAGGTTTTGCCGCGGGCGGCCGTGCCCGTCGTGCGGGCCGGACCGCCTGGATATTGGAAGATTTCAAGAGATTTAAATGTCAGGGGCCGTTCGGTCCGTCGTGACAGTCGTAGCAGCTAACCATATCGCCGGCCGAGTAGTATCTGTACGTTTTGGTATTAAAACCTACATAGAGTTTTCTGAAAACGGCCACTTTCGAAAGTACGGTGCCGCGATAGTCGGATCCGTGGCAGGTTTCGCATCTGCTCTTGTCGTACCTGGCGAGATCGCCGTGGTTGAATACCCAGTTTTGACCCACTTCGTGCATGCCGTGCGGACCGCCGAAATCCACGCCGCTCGGCATCTTGGTATGACACACGTCGCACTCTCTGAGAGCTCCGGCATAACCCTGTGCGGCGATGCTCTGGATATTGTCCTCCGGTCTCGAAGAGGGGTATACGGCATGGGTCGAACCGTGACACGCCGAACACTGCAGGCCTCCATGCCCCCTGCTGTAGCGGTAGAGGCTCTTTCCTGCCACAGGTGTGTCCGGATCGGTGGCGAATCTCTCATCCGAAGAGACCCGAAGCTCTCCCGTCGCCGTATCGGTAACGGCCGCGGTATATCTCTTGCCGTTTTGGTGGCAGTTCTGACAGGCGGGCAGGTCGAGCCACCCCTCCCTGCCGCTGTTGCCGACCGCACTCATGCCGCCGTGACAGCTCTGGCACTGCATTTTGCTACTGCCGTCACTATATTTCGCTTTTCCCATGGCTCCGCGAAGGCACTCCGTAACGGCTCCGGGGTGGCATCTGTAGCAGGCATCCCTGCTCGTGCTCTCGTCGAGCTTTTTCCCGGTAGAAGGATCTACGACATTCGCATGTTTCCTGTGCAGCGCGTGAGTCAGAGAGACCAGATTGTCCACTCCGGTACCCGGCAGTGCGTTGCTCTTGTGACAGGCCGCACAAAGTACCGGAGTTCCGCCGTTTGCGGTGGCTTCGAGCCCGCCGGCATCGTAGTTCCACCCTTTGGCACTCAACGAATCCACATGGTCTGTTACCGCATTGGGATGTTTCTCGTCGTGAAGCCTCAGTATATTTATTTTGAAGTCTTTCTCTCTGTCACCAAGAGCGGCCCACCCTTTTGTAGGTTTCGCGGCCTCGTTGCTGTTGGAGTTGTGGCACGATCCGCAGTCGATTTCGTCGCTTACCGGCAGAACCGTCGTCGTTTCGGCCAAAACGGCGCCGGAAGCGTCTTTTGCTACTACCTTGACCATCGGGTAGCGGTTGTAGCTTCCGTCGTCGTTTCTGGGAGCCGTCGGAATGCCTTCAGCCGTCCACCAGTCGTTTTCGGAGTCGTAACGGAGGCTACGGGGTGTTTTACTCTGAACATAACTGCCGGCCAGCCCGACGTCATCTTCAAGATCGACGCCGAAAAGCTTCTTGACGTAATCCCAGAAGTTGGTTTTTGTAACGCTCGTCGTATTCCATTTGGCGTCGAACGACGGCACCGCCTCATAGCTCAAGGTGACACCCGAGGTGACCAACTCCGGCCTTTCGCCTCTTTTTACAAGCTGTGCTACGAGATTGTTGTATGGAGGGAGAATGGAAAATATCGAGTAGTCCCTGCCGTCCATACAGTGCATTCCAAGATCGTTCCAGGCAAGAAGGGTATAGTCGGCAGGGGTCTGCACATCCGCGCTTAAATTGTCGTCGACAACCTCTCCGAGAGCCTCAAGCGTACTATTCAGATGGTCGAACGCCTCACTCTTCGAGACTATATGGCCGGTATCTTTCTCGAGATAAGCAGCAATCACCGCATCTGAGACGGGGACCCTGTCGAGCCTGAGGGGGACTTTTGCGATAGTTTCCGGCGCAGCGAATCGCTTATATCGATGAACCTGTTGCTATAGCCGCTGTCGGCACTCATCAAAAACCTGACTATGGCAAGCACACTCTCGTCGGCGGCTCCCACGGCACCTTTTTTCGCATCGGATACGAGCGTAACGGGTGTAACGATATTTTCGGAAGCCTCCATTCGTACGGATCCGAGCGTAACGGAACCTACCCTGAAGGTGACCCTCTCTCTGTCGTAAAACGAAAAACTCCCTTCATCGTCGGTGATACCGCCGCTGCCCATATCTCCGCTATATTCGAGCCCCTTCACCGGGCTGTCCACGAAGTACCCCCTATATGATGTTGAGGGTGCACTCCCTCCGCTCTCACCGCCGCCGCAGCCCGCCAGTACGAGAACGGTTAAAAGAAACGAAGCCAAAACCCTGCTTTTTTTAAAAAGAAGCGACACAATCCATCCTTGTCATAATATCTATCGGCAAATATCGTCCAATTAGCGGCAATAATAACAGTTTCAATTACATTTTTATATATATAAAGAGGTTTAATGAAGATTAACGGAAGGTTTCGGTGCCGGCTTAGAGCGCCGGCTCAAAAACTATTTGTCGCGTATTCCCAGAGCGGAAATGAGTTTCGTATAGCTTTCGTAGTTCTTTCTTTTGAGATACCGCAGCAGTCGTTTTCGCTGTCCTACAAGTTTCAAAAGTCCAAGTCGTGAAGAGTGGTCTTTTTTGTTCTCTTTAAGGTGCTCCGTAAGGTATTTGATACGCTCGCTCAAAAGCGCCACCTGTACTTCCGGAGAGCCCGTATCGCCCTCGCCTCTTCCGAACTGTTTTATGATTTCAAGCTTTTTAGCCGAATCCAAAGCCATCTCTGACCTCCTGATTGGTTTGATTTTCCCGTGCCGCGGCATCGGAGTCTGCAATTATACATAAAATAGCAACCTTGTGCAATAGCGGTACGCCTCTTGAAACTTCGTGAAAAAAGCGAAAATTTACATAAAATAGAATAGAATGGGTTCAACAATTCGGAATGGGAGTCTATATGTTATTAACCAGGGCGAGCGAATATGCGCTCCTTTCACTTGCACTTATCGGGGAGAGCGGCGAACCTAAAGATGTCGACACCCTCTCAAAGCAGCTTGGAATATCTAAAAGTTTTCTCGCCAAAATCCTTCAAAGCCTGGCAAAGCACGGAATCCTCATCTCATACAAGGGAGCGAAGGGGGGATTCGCCCTCAAGAAGAAGTTTTCGGACATATCCATCATGGAGGTGATAAACGCCGCGGAAGGTAAGTCTCCGGCGGTGTTCGAATGCTCCCCTTCGCAAAGCAGCTGTCCGACCGACCGCGGCATGCAGTGTATCATATGGCCCTTTCTGAACCGTCTGCAGAACAAGATAGACGGCTTTTTGGAGAACCTGACGCTAAAAGACATACTCGAAAAGTAAGGCTCACTCTTTGGCTAAAGCGACACGCTCGAAACTTCTAAAGCGCGCAATCCCGTTTCTGGAAACCATCGCAAACGCCAAAGACCTGACAATCGTCGCGATGATCATCGCCATTATGGCGATAATCATCGTTCCTCTTCCGAGCGGAGTACTCGACTTTTTCCTGACCGTCTCTATAGCGATATCGGTCCTCATGATACTTATCTCGGTCTTCATAGAAAAACCTACCGACTTCACGACATTCCCTACGATGATCCTGCTTATAACCCTCTATCGACTCTCGCTCAACATCGCTACGACGAGAATGATATTGAGCAAAGGGCACGAGGGTCCCGAAGCGGTAAGCGACATCATCACCAGTTTCGGCGATTTCGTGGTGGGCGGAAATTATGTAATCGGCATCATCGTCTTCAGCATAATAGTAATCATAAACTTCATCGTGGTCACGAAGGGTGCGACCCGCGTCGCGGAGGTGGCGGCCAGGTTCACACTCGATGCGATGCCGGGAAAACAGATGGCGATAGACGCCGATCTGAATGCGGGCCTCATCGACGAGGCGGAAGCGAAAAAGAGGCGTGCCGAGATCCTGCAGGAGGCCAGTTTCTACGGTGCGATGGACGGTTCGAGCAAGTTCGTCAAGGGCGATGCGATAGCAGGCATAATCATTACCATCATCAACATCATAGGCGGATTCCTGATAGGGATGTTCCAGTACGACATGACCCTTTCTGACTCAGCGAGGGTCTTTACGCTTCTTACGATAGGAGACGGACTCGTCTCCCAGATCCCGGCGCTCATCGTCTCCACTGCGACCGGTATCATCATCACCCGTGCCAGCAAGGACGAAGAGAAGAATTTCGCCGAAGGGGCCGTAAACCAGCTCATAAAAGAGTACCGCACCCTCTTCATCGTCGGCTTCATCCTCTTTCTCTTCGCCCTCGTTCCGGGCCTGCCGACCCTGCCGCTGATGTTCGTGGGGCTCCTTTTCGCGGGTCTCGGGTTCCTGATCAGAAAACAGGGGATGAAAGAGCACCTCATAGAGAGCGGCGGCGGACCCGCACCGCTTCAGGAAGAGGAGAAGGCGCCGACCAAAAAGAGGCCCACGAAAGAGGAGGAAGAGGCGGCACTCGAAGATATTTTGAAAGTGGAGATGCTCGAGCTCGATCTCGGATACCAGCTCATAAAACTGGCCGACACGAGCCGCGGCGGGGATATTCTGGAGCGGATAAGGAGCATGCGCAGGAAGATCGCCATGGACTACGGCTTTCTGATGCCGCAGGTGCGCATAAGAGACAACCTCCAACTGCCGCCCAATACATACCAGATACTCCTCAAAGGGGTCGAAATAGGAAGCGGAGAGGTATATGCCGACAAGTTCCTGGCGATGAACAGCGGGATGGCGACCGAAGAGATAGAGGGGATACACACCAAAGAGCCGGCATTCGGCCTCGACGCCATATGGATAGACGCCGACAAAAAAGAGGAGGCGATCATAAAGGGGTATACGGTAATAGACCCGGCCACCGTTATCTCCACCCACATGAGCGAACTGGTAAAAAAGCATGCCGAAGAGCTTCTGACGAGACAGGAGGTCCAGGCACTGCTGGACAAAGTGAAGAAAGATTACCCCGTTGTCGTGGAGGATGCGCTCAAAGTCGCCTCGCTCGGGCTTATCCAGCGGGTTCTAAAACAGCTGCTGCATGAGCGTGTGCCTATCAGAGACATGCTCACGATTCTCGAGACGATAGCCGATGTGGCGGAGTATACCAAAAGTGTCGACCTTATAGTCGAGCAGGTACGGGCACGGCTTTCGAGGGTCATAACCGGGCTATACAAAGATCAGGAGGGTAGAATAAAGCTTCTCACCCTAAACACCCAGACCGAACAGAGACTCCTCGACCACCTGCAGGAGAGCGAAGCCGGACGCCAACTGCTGCTCAATGTCGGGCAGATTAACCAAGTGGTCGAAAGGATTAGCGAAGAGGCGCAGAAGGTCCTTCAAAAAGGTGTCGCACCGGTCATCCTGATAGTCGACCCGATGCTCAGAAAACCGCTCGCCGAAATCTTCGAGCGCTTCAGGCTCGACATCATAGTGCTAAGCCACGCCGAAATAGACCCCGATGCCAAATTCGAGGTTCTCGGAAGCGTGGAGATAGATATCTGAATTAAGTAAAAACTATAAACTAAAAACTAAAAATTTAGGAAATGTCGCTTCGCTCCTTTATAGGGATCGTCCGCTTTGGCAGCTCACATAAACTTTTAGTTTTTAGTTTTTAACTCTTAGTTCATAAGGATCCACATTGAAAAAACCGCAAAGCGTATACCACCTTTCACATACCGACCTCGACGGCTATGCGTGCCAGTTTCTGACATCGCGCTGCTTCGAGAAGATAACTTTTCAAAACAGCAACTACGGAGACGAGATAAACGGCCGGCTCAAGATCTTTTTCGATCAGATGCTGCTCGATTCGGCGAAGGATATCTTGCTGCTCGTAACCGATCTGAACCTCTCTTTGGCCCAGTGCGAGTTTATAGAGAACCAGATAGAGAGGCTTCATAGTTTCAAAAAAGGGATCAATATAGAGGTTCAACTTCTCGACCACCACGCCAGCGGAAGCGATTCGGCACAGAAGTATGAGTGGTACTTTCTCGATACATCCAGGAGTGCTACCAAAATCACCTACGACCGGCTCATCGAGAACTTCGAGTGTAAAGAGATTGAGCGATACGAACAGATTGTAGACGCGATCAACGCGATAGACATCTGGCTCAAGGAGGAAGAGGGTTTCGAGTTCGGCAAAGTTCTCATGGGTGCCGTAGCCTCCTCGAGGGAGGTCGGAAGGGCGCTCTTCGACGAACAGGACCGCGCGCACAAATTCCACCTTATAGAGTCGGCCGACAGGATCATAAACGAACGCGACGCCCATATCAGGCTCGACAACGAGATGCACTCGATAAAAAAGGCTTTCTTCTCCAAAGGCAGAGCCGACAACACTCTCGACAACCTCGTCGCGGACTACCTTACGGACCTTCTTACGGCAAGGAAGGATGATCTGAAAATCTCCTACAGGGACAAAACCGGCGTACTTACCTACGCACTCCCCAACATCTCCGTCATCGGAAACGCATTCCTCGTCGCCAACCCCGATATAGACTTCATACTAAACATTTCTCCAAACGGGTCGATAAGTTTACGAAGTAACAACAGGGCCGACGTAAGCGAAATCGCCGCCACTCTCGCAGGCGGCGGCGGACACCCGAACGCGAGCGGCGGACGCATACAGGGCTTCAAGGAGCTCTACAGTTACGACCAGACAAAAGCGTTTATCGAAAATCTGATAGATCAGAGGACGAAATAGGCGTATAAGACACCGTAAGGAGGTGCATAGATGAGCCGACCTCAGCCGACTGCCACGGAACGGGCGTTGAAAGAAGATGACTTCATCGTCTCGAAAACAGACCTGAAAGGCCGCATCATATACGGGAACAAGATCTTTATAAAGATTTCGGGATACAGCGAAAAGGAGCTGTTGAACAAGCCCCATTCGATTCTTCGCCATCCGGATATGCCCAAAGTCATATTCAAACTGCTATGGGAGAGAGTTCAAAGCGGCAGGGAGATCTTCGCGTATGTAAAGAATCTCTGCAAAGACGGGGCATACTACTGGGTCTTCGCCAACGTCACAGTCACCTACGACGACAAAGGCAATCCGCGCGACTACCACTCGGTACGAAGAAAACCGAAAGATAGCGCGCTCGAAATCATAAAACCCCTCTATGCCGAGCTTCTGGAAGAAGAGCGGCGCGGGGGTATGGAGGCCTCGATACAACTGCTCGACAAGATACTGAATGAGAAAGGAGTGGGATATGACGAGTTTATCCTCGGCCTTCAGCAATAGACAGAGCCTGATTCTTCTGCTCTCGGCACTCGGCGCCGCTATTTATCTGCTGGTTACGGGTGCATATATTGCAGGCGGCATAGTCGCTATCGTCGCCGTTGCCGCCCTCTTTGTTCCACCCGAAAGCGACACCACGTGCGAAAAGATATTCAACGACCCGCTCATCAGGCAGATCAGGGATGTGCTCATCAAAGCCGGGCGTGGAGAGCTCTCCGACCGCATCACCAATATTCCCGAAGATCATACACTCCAGGGAGTTGCGTGGGGGATCAACGATATGCTTGACCAGACCGAGCAGCTGATGCGCGACATAAGAGCCTCTATCGACGGAGCCGGCAGAGGAGAGAAGTATAGAATCGTCTTCGCCGAAGGGTACAAAGGAGATTTCAGGGCGGCCGTTCCCCATCTCAACCACGCCGTTGTCTCGATAGCCGAATCTTACAAATCGGCTCTGCGCTCGGAGCTCGCCAGAGAGTTCGAAAAAGCCACGGGAGGCGTAGCCAAAGGGCTCAAGCTGATTCAGGAAGAGATGAAAAAGAATACCGGAATGCTCGAAAAGATCACCGAAAACACCGATCTTACGGCAAAAGAGGCCTCCGGAAGCCGCTCGATCGTAAAAAGAATCGTAAAAAGTCTCGATGAGTTGATAAGTTTCATTTCGCATACAAACGAAGCCATAATATCGCTCAACGAGAGAACCGGTGAAATAACGACCGTCGTAAACCTAATAAAAGATATAGCCGACCAGACGAATCTGCTGGCGCTAAACGCGGCAATAGAGGCGGCGCGTGCCGGCGAACACGGTAGAGGCTTCGCCGTGGTCGCCGACGAGGTAAGAAAGCTTGCGGAGAGGACCCAGAAGGCGACGCAGGAGATCGCGATAACCATACAGACGCTCCAGCAGGAGTCCAACGACATCCAGGCGAACTCGGAGCGCATAACCAAGATAGCGACCGATTCGCAGGATGATGTAAACTCCTTCGAAGAGACGCTCGGCAAATTCGCCTCCAATGCCGAACTGGCTGCCAAAGAGGCGAAGTTTATCTGCGACTCGCTTATCTGCAGCCTGATAAAGGTCGATCACATCATATTCAAGTCGAACGCCTACAGGGCCGTGCTCAACGAGAATCATGAGCTCGCCATGAGCTTCGGTGACGAACACGAGTGCAATATGGGCAAGTGGTACTACTCTGACGGCAAAGAGAAGTTCGGCGATACAGATTCGTTCAGAGCGATAGAGGAGCCGCACAGAAGAGTACATAGGATTATTCTCGATACGGTGCCGTGCGCTTCAAAAGGTGTCTGTCTGACCCCCGAAAAGCGAAGGGACCTTATAGGGAGCTTCCTGAAGATGGAGGAGGAGAGTGAAAAGATATTCTCCCTCCTTCACGATATGGTATACGAGGCCAACCCTGCCGTACAGGTATAGGCACAACCGGGCCGGGTCTTCCCGGCCGACTACTTGAAGAGTGCCATCGTCGCGAAGTTGGCCCACTGAAAGATTGTATCCGCCCTTCTGAATCCACCTTTTAGAAACATCTCCCGATTCTCCTGCAGAGTGTAGGGAACGAGCACATTCTCAAGCGCCTCACGCTTGCGCATGATCTCCGTCTCCGAATAGCCCTGCTCCC